>CAYIDS010000056.1:0-4385 GCA_964362185.1 uncultured Saccharimonas sp. (SeqCode) | reverse complement strand
AGTGCCTTTTTTATGACGTCTGGTTCGTCAGCCACGGCTGCCATACCCAGAATGGTAGGTCTTAGTAGCCTTTCAAAATGGCTATCTCGCTGCCCGATCTCCCAGCCAAGTTTTTTAAGTTCTGGCGCAATCAGTTTTCTGACGTATGGCTTCATGGCTTCGCGCAATTTGTCATCATCCATAATCAGTCGAATACTACCAAGGTTCCCAGCAATAACGTCCCAAACGGCGGCATTATTTTCGTTTTGATAATGTTCTAACAAGGTAAGGGCATCAGTGGTATGCATGTAGCCCGCTTTGGCGGCTTCAAACGCGTCGTTCAATACTCCCAGTCGGTCAACTGGTGCTAATTTGCCTCGCTGAACCAGCTCCCCCAGTCTCTGCAAATGAGTCGCGTTGTAGACAACACGATAAAAGCCACTTTCGCCGCGGTTAAACTTGAGATTGCTGGTGTCGCGCAGTTCAAAAGTCAACTCGCTGTCGTCAAGCATGGTAGGTAAGTTGTTGGCGTGTGTTATGAGTGGTATTGGCCATTTGACCTCGGTTTGTTTGGCATGTTTTGGATTGCTGTAAAAGCGGTGCTGATTAACTACCACCGACTGTTCGCTAATGTCGGCACTCAGTAGCGGGTAACCAGCTTTGTTTGTCCAGGTGCGCATGAATTGCTTTACCGGCTTATCGGAAATTTCTTCCATTGCTTGCCAAAGATCGTCGGTATCGGTATTGCCGTATTTGTGCCTGTCTAGGTAAAGCCTTAGACCATCACGAAAGGCTTCCTTACCCAAGTATTCGTGAAGCATTTGTATCACGCTTGCGCCTTTGCCGTAGCTAATAACATCAAAAATTGTGCGAATTTCACTAGGGCTATGGACTGGCACTACAACTGGATGGGTATGCTCCAGGGCATCAGTTTTCATAGCAGGCAATTGTTCATCAACTAAAAACTGTGTCCACATGTCCCATTTGGGGAACAGCTTATCGACAGCCATGTACTCAATCCAACTAGCAAAGCCCTCGTTTAACCAGAGATCTGTCCACCATGTCATAGTGACAAGGTTGCCAAACCACTGGTGAGCCAGTTCGTGTCCAACCACCATGGCAATGTATTGTTGTCCTTGGATGCTGGTGTTGGCTGGGTCAAGTAACATGCCTTGCTCTCTGTAAGTAATGAGTCCCCAGTTTTCCATGGCACCAGCCGCGAAATCGGGCAAGGCGACCATGTCACATTTAGGCAACGGGTAGTCGATAGAGAAGTATTCATTATAAAATTCTAAAATCTTTACCGCCGTATCGAGCGCGAAACTAACAAAATCTACCTTGTCTGGGGTGGCATAGGCTCGGACTGTGACACCATTTTTTGTGCGGGCTTCTTTGTAGCCCAACTCGCCGGTAACAAATGCCAATAAGTAGGTAGACATGTGTGGCGTAGTTTCAAAGGTCGTAACCAGCTTGCCACCAATTTCGGTCTGTTCTTTTATCGGCATATTAGATAAAGCCGTCTCACCAATAACACTGCGAAGAGTTAAATCAAATGTCGCTTTGGCGGCTGGCTCATCAATGCATGGGAATACTTCGCGGGCGTGGTGACTCTCTAGTTGGGTGGCAAGAAGTTGTTTGTTTTTGCCTGCCTGCGTAAAAAAGCAAGGGTATAGACCGTTCATAGGACGAGTAATCTTACCAGAAAATTCCATCCGTACAGTGTAGTGTCCTGGGAAAAGTTTTTCTTTGGTGTGAATACGTACCTCGTCGTAACCGTGGTGCGCGTTAACACGATCCACCGTCATGACTTGGTCACCTTTTTTATCGTGACGGGTAATATGGACCTTGTTTATCTTGAGCCCAGACTGATGAAAAGTTAGACGTTGGTTAGGTCGGTGGGTGTGTTCTCCAGTGATAATGACTGACCCGTCGAATGTTTTGTCGTCACGATCAGGACTTATGTCTAAAATGTAGTGTTTTGGTTTGAACTGGTGGTATAAATGTGGAACGCCTTTTGCCATTACGACCATTTTAACAGATATACTGGACTTATACGAAATCGCCCGTTCCCAGACTAAATCAGCTCGAGTTGGGAGTGGTTTATCTGAAGGAGAGGTAGCCATAGCTACATCGATAGAAGGTAAAGTGCTACCAGCCGAGATTAGTTGGTCTGGGGATGGGGGAGGTTCGCATAAGTCCAGTAGACTTCAAATTGACTTATTTAATAAAGGCTGTATAATGAAAATTGATTGATCCGGCCACCGTGGTCGGATTTTTACTAGCAATAAAAAAGGAAAATTATGGAACTAGATATCAAACAACTGGCTATGGCCGTCAAAGCTATCGCCGAAGAAAAAAATTTACCCGAAGACACGGTTCAGGAGGTTGTCGAGCAAGCGCTAGCGGCTGCTTACCGTCGAGATTATGGTGACCGCGAGCAAGAAGTACGGGTAACAATGAATATCAACACCGGTGACGTAGATGTATACATCACTAAAGAAATTGTCGAAAAAGTTGGTGATGATCACTTTGAAATCAGCCTGAGCGACGCGGCGGTTATGAAAAAGAACGCCAAAATTGGCGACCTCGTTGAGATTCACGAAAAAATTGAAAAATTTGGTCGAGTTGCCGCCCAAACCGCTAAACAGGTTATTTTGCAGCGTTTGCGTGAGGCCGAGCGTGAGATTATTATGGCAGAGTATGAAGACAAGATCGGAACTGTCATTAACGGCATCGTGGCGCGGGTTGAAGGCCGACTAGTTCGGGTAGATTTGGGCAAAGCTCAGGGCATCATGCCAATGAGTGAGCAAATCCAAGGCGAGAGGTACTACCCAGGTCAACGTCTCAAAGTATTTTTAAAAGACGTGGAGCGTGGTTTTCGTGGCCCTCAACTGGTGGTTTCTCGTGGCAGTACCGAGTTTATCGAATGGCTTTTTCGTGCCGAAGTACCAGAGATGGAAACTAATGCCGTCGAGATCAAGGGCATAGCTCGCGAGGCTGGTGTCCGTACTAAGGTAGCAGTATTTAGTAGCGTTCCGGGTGTCGACCCGGTTGGAACGTTTGTTGGTGGTCATGGCACTAGGGTAAATGCTGTCATGAGTGAAGTTGGAGAGCAAGAGAAAATCGACATCGTTGTTTGGGCCGATAAGAGTTTAGACTATATAACTAACGCACTCAGTCCAACCAAAGTCAGCAAAGTAGAATTGGACGAAAAAAATAAAAAGGCCAAGGTTATCGTAGCTGAAGATCAGCTTAGTATTGCCATCGGGAAGGGCGGGCAAAATGTTCGTCTGGCTAGCAAAATAACGGGTTACGATCTTGATATTGCCGCCGAGACTGCTCCAACGCCAGTTGAAAAACTGACTACTAAAACGGTTGCTCCTCCTAAGCTCAAGAAAAAAGAACAGCTAGAGAGCAGCTTGCTGGAAGCAATCGAAGAACATGGTACCGACGACAAAGATAAATAAGTCAGGTTACTGGATAATCACTTTAGCATTGGAAACGTTTGATTATGCGTAAGTCGAGTTTATTGTTAGGACTGGGGTTCGCCTTGGCCGCCTGCGGTTCCAGCCCGGACGAGGTGGGTCGGCAAGCCGAGCCGGAATCGGTGACGCTTGATGTTGCAAAAACAGATCTTATTGATGAGCTAAAAAGTGAAGTTTTGGGTCAACGTAAGATTTTTGAGTTAGATTTAGTTGATCGTAACTCCAAAGGTGAGGCAGTTGTCAAAACCCTGGTAGACGTAGGTCGCTGTGCTTTAATTGAGGAATACTACAATGGAGAAACCAGACCGTCGCTGATACCGAATCCGGGCGTGTTTGTGGCCTCAAAACCAAACGACGCGGGACGGCTTGTAATGAGGCAGATGTTTGGCTTGACTGCCACCGGCTTTCCAATATATGGTCCAGTGAAGCTGGAACAATTTGACCATCAGGATGAACTTCTGGGTGAAATCCAAACTGTTGCTAGTCAACCAGAGTTAAATGGCAGTTTACTGCCGGCTGGCCAGGGTTTATCGAATATCCAAAATGTCACGCTCAATGTACCAAATCAAGGACTTAGCACCTTCCAAGAATCTAGCCGCACTATGACTGGGTTAACGGTCCTGGCAGAAGGGCAAAGTATGTCACTGGAAGAGTTTGCCGCGGACCCACGTTTACCGCTACTTTGCCAGGCCGCCATCCAGGATCCGTTGAGTATATATCCACCTAACTCCTCAGAAGACCCACTTTTCTTGCGCTAGCCCCCTGGAAACAATCGAAGAACACGGCACCGATAATAAATAGTTTTTCGAAAGCTTGTCCACCCTTCGACGAAGAACCAAATCTTTGTTCCATTTTGTGTCACCAAAACGGAACCCAAAAGGCGACAGGCGATTCGTCGCACTTGATGTATCTGATTGTACA
>CAYIDS010000055.1:0-4398 GCA_964362185.1 uncultured Saccharimonas sp. (SeqCode) | reverse complement strand
GTGTGTCATTGTGGGCAATAGCTAGCCCCAGGTAAGTGCCGGTCTATATCATGAATACGTAGGCTTGAATGTTTGCTAGAAGAGCCTCAAACAAAAAGATCGGTAATACGGCGATTGGCGTGCGGCCAGATGCCAGAATCATTGAAGTAAAGACCACTATTAGGATTTCGCCGACGGCGGTATTGAGAAACAAACGCAGGCTCAGGCTCATAACTCGGGTCAGTTCGCCAAAGACTTCTAGCAGACCAATAAAAAAATTCAACGGGTTAGCTGGCTTATCGCTAAAATAGTGAGCAAAGTGCTTTTTGATACCTTGTTCACGAATACTTAATGCTTGTACCAATATTATAGCAATCACGCTCATCGCGATAGTAGCGTTCAAATCGGCCGTAAAGGGGCGTAGTAGCGGCTGATGAATGCCGGCCGCGTCACTGTAAATACCGGGACCTACGACTGGGAGCAAACCAAGCAAGTTATTGAAGATAATAAATACAAAATAAAAACCAAAAATCGGCACAAAACGCGCGGCTTGTTGGTGCGTGCCAAGCGGACCTTCCAGCAACTTGGTGATGTACTCTACCATGGCTTCAATAGCATTGCCCAAAAAGCCTTTTTTGGGACGCACGCTGACTAGGCGAGCGGCACTAATCATAATGAGCGAAATAATTACCGCGCAGATGACACCATATATCATGGAGTTGGTAACTTGAAGTGGCCCAAGGTCAAAGATGTGTTCGGCTTTCAGGCTAATATGAAGCTCAACGGCAAAAGGCATTAACATGTTACTCCCGACTGCATAGTAATCAGTGGCGGCTGTATCGTCGTCGAAGGTTTGTCACTCTTAGTCATTCGTTTACAGTATAACAACAGGGGCGGCAATCCGCAAGCAGTTTTGCTCACTTCCAACTAGTTGAGAAAAGATTTTTTCAAACGATCCCAAAAGTTAAGCTCATGACCGCCGCTACAAGTACTCGGATCGTGTTCGGTATTTGCCTTGCGGGCATCAGTTGGCACGGTATTATAACGTTGCTCCAGCGTCTTTTTGTCGTCGTTGCCATAATTGATAAGCAGACGATCTTCAGTCTTTATTATCTTGCCGGCAATCGACGTGACGGGGGTACCGTTCAGGACAAAACTCAGTTTGGCGTTATCTTGACCATCTACGTAACTGCCACTACCTGTCGCTACAACGGCATCGCCGAGGGTGTAACCTAAATTCGCGAAGAAATAGCCCCACGTCATCCCCGTTTCGTGGGCATGGATAAGCCCATTGTTGCGATCATGCATGTGAACTCGGGTTTTGGGACTGTCAGAATTGGAATCAACACAAGCTTGTACTTCCTCATAAAAGGCAAAACTCTTGAACTCATCTCTTTTGCCATTTAGGTACAAAGCGAAGTTGGCGTGATAATGCACTTCATCGCTTTTAAACGCCACGAAGCGCCAACCCGTGACAATCAGCATCCCCAGAAGCACTGAGCCACATACCATTAGAATTTTCCTTTGTTTGGCTGAAAATTGTCTCATAGTCAAAGCATAGCAAATTTGCTAAAATACAGATATGATTATAGTTTATTCAACAACATGGTGCGGCTTTTGTCACATGGCTAAAGCCTACTTTGACAAACTTGGTGTCAAGTACCAAGACGTCAATGTCGAGAAAGATATGGTAGCCGCCAAACAAGCAGTTGATAAATCAGGGCAGATGGGAGTCCCGGTCATCGATATTGACGGCAATATCATTGTTGGCTTTGATCGTCCCAGAATCGACATTTTGCTTCGCGAAAAAAAGCTTACCCTGTAGTGAGCTTTCGTGAATATCTTTGCCAAGTGGCAAGGATATTTGCCTTTGCTTTTATGCAAAGGCGCACGAAAGTCTACTACGGGGCTTATATAGGACTTACGCACCTTGACGCCAATTCCAGGGTGATACTGCTTAGGAGCGAAAACTGTTTATATTCTAGAGGGGTAGCTGTAGCTACACCGATAGAAGATAGACTGTTTGTAGCCCTACAGGATTAGTCTGGGATGGTGGAAAGGTGTGTAAGTCCTATGTAGTGTTACGTTTTTTCTGTCAGACACTATATATAGTATAATGTAATCGTTAGTAGGAGCTAATCATGCACGGAGAAGTTTACTGTCCTCGTTTCGTAATCGAAGATAGTCCAGTGCCCGACCCATTTTTTGTCGAAGCACTTCGCGATCTTGAGCACTCCATTTATGCCCGCCCTCAGTCGATGGGCGACGCGTTGCTTGTCTATAAAGCAACCCTTTTCCCTAAAAACGCTCGAAAATCCATCCAAGAACTTATGGGCGAGTTAGAAGTTCAGTCTGACGTTGAAGCGGTTCTATCGGCATTCCAGATGTGGCAAGTCTATGACAGTATGGAACTTTATAAGTACTTGCCCGGGTTTGATCCAAACACTGAAGCTGTGTTTGCACAAAACGAAAAATTGCAAGGACTAATCATAGAACTACGCAACCCGCTTAACCGCCACAAGAATAATACTCAGGAAATTATACGAACCGCTCGTATGACACTGTTTATTGGCCGAGTTGCCGCTCAGAAAACCTTGCACTCCGAAGAAAGTGCTTAACTAAAGCTACGGCTTAAAGGCGCTATGTTTGAAGATTTTAAAACAAAGCAGTCGGTTGTAATTGTCTACAGCGGGGAAGGCAAGGGAAAAACTAGCGCCAGCCTGGGTCTTTTGACGCGAGCGCTTGGCAATCGCTGGAACGTGGCCTTTATTCAATTCATCAAATATTGGGGCGTTGGTGAACATGTCTTTATTCGTGATATTCAACCGCTTTTCAAAGATCAATTGTATTTTTACAAGGGCGGCAGGGGCTTTTACGAGGCCGGAGAATTGAGCCAACAAAACATAACCGAAGCCCAGCATCTTGCCGCGGCCAAAAAGACTTATCAAATAGCCCTAGATTGCGCATCTAGCGGCAAGTATGACTTAGTAATTTGTGACGAGATAAACAATGCCGTACACGACGGGCTACTCAGCAAAACTCAACTCCACCAGCTCATCACCACGCGCGCGCCAAAAACTAGTCTGTGCCTGACCGGACGAAATTTCCCAAAAAAACTTCTGCCGTACACAGATATCGCCACCAATATGACAAAAATAAAACACCATTTTGACGACAAATTCCTGGCCAATCGTGGCATAGATTTCTAGACCTTTTGCGTAGTGGTACTATTAATCTATGCAACGGCCAATACTGTACCTTATGCTGGGATACCCGGGAGCGGGGAAGACAACAACTGCCAAAATTATCCATAAACTGACCGGCGCGACTCATTTGTGGGCCGACCACGAACGCCGTAAGTTATTTCGGAGTCCTTCGTATTCCCATCAAGAAAATGTCAAATTATATGCCCAGCTAAACCAAAAAACAGCTCAGCTATTAAGCCGAGGCGACAGCGTTATCTTTGACACCAATTTTAATTTCTACAAAGACCGCCAAAAGTTACGCCTATTAGCCGCCGATCACGGTGCCAAAACCATCTTGCTTTGGGTGACTACGCCAAAAGACATAGCCCGCGCGCGCGCCACCAATAATGCTCACAGCCAAGCTACTCGTTTACTAGGCAATATGCCGATTGAAGCCTTTGAGCGAATGAGTAGTAACTTGGAACGACCGCTCCCTAGCGAACCGCACATATCGGTAGACGGCACCAAAGTTACACTACAATACATTGGTAAGTTGCTGGCAAACGCGTGGTGAGCTCGATAGACATTTTGGCCAACCAAACCAAACCAAAGCGTCGACATCGCCGAAAGAAACAGACTGTCATATCTCTGCTGATTGCCATAGTAGCAACGTTGGGATACCAGGCTGGCTGGTTTGATTCACCACAAAAAGCGCTACAAGAGAACCAACCAGGACTATACCTAGTCACAAGGTTTGATGATGGCGATACCATAGAAGTGAACATGAATGGTAGCCAGGAAAAAATACGCTTTATCGGGGTCGACACGCCCGAGACACACGATCCCCGCAAAGCTGTGCAGTGCTTTGGTCAGGCCGCGGCGGCGTTCACCAAACAACTGATTGGTAACCAAGCCGTACGGCTAGAATCCGACCCGCTATCTTCTAACCGAGATCGCTACAATCGCCTACTGCGCTATGTCTACTTACCGACAGGCAAACTGGCAAACTTAGAAATAATCGCCCAAGGTTATGGCTTTGCTTACACCGGCTTTCCCTTTACCAAATCAGATGAGTTTACGACCGCCCAGACGGCGGCTCGTGAGGGTCAGCGCGGTCTTTGGAAAGATTGCCAGCCAGCCAAAAATCAATATGGTGGCTTTACTTCTAACGACGCTCCGTAAGAGCTAATTAACATCTATCCGTCAAAAGCGAAACTCTAGCAGCTACTATGAT
>CAYIDS010000054.1:0-4401 GCA_964362185.1 uncultured Saccharimonas sp. (SeqCode) | reverse complement strand
TACTCAACACAAACTGGGTGCCTTTTGGTGTCAGACTTACTTTGCCCAATGGGTTACTACCCCAACCGACCGTGACTTTTTTCTCGGTCGTAGCATAACCCCTCTTCTCTACTCTGAGCATAGTCCGTCCTAGCTTGACCCCAGAAAGTGCTACCTTGCCGTCATCGTCTGTCTGAAACGACTTATTTGCCAAACTCACAGCAACGCCCTTTAACGGTTGCTGAGTACTTTCGTCCAGTACTTCAACAGAGACCTTGCTGCGTATGCCAGCGGTGTTCAGAACAAAATATCGAGTTACTGGCAAAATCGCTATGAGTAAAACCAGCAGAACACCGCCAACAATAGTTGACCACTTTGCATAAGGGTTTGCCCACCAACGGGCAAAAAAGTCTTTGACCTTTTGTTTCCAACCTCCGTCGTCTGTATTGTTGAAGGCCTTTTCCAATTTTTCATCATGTGATGCCAGTAGTTCGTCACTCTCGCTGGCCACAATTTCATCAACTATACTGCTGGTCTTGGGATCTACTGACTCATCATCTGCCTGCACTGTCGGAGGAATTTTACTGACTGCTGGCTCAGAACCGTCAGTTGACCCTACCAGGTCATCGACTTGTTTTTGCAAATCTTTATCGAGCGAGCCGTCTGGTGAGCTTTGTGAGTCGTTCATAGCGCTTATCCTTGGTCTTCAGTGTAGCAGAAAAAAACAAATTTCCCCGTATGTAACTATCGATTAATTCGGTATTAACGGGTAGGAAAGTAATTTTTGCTTACAAAGTCTTTATTTATGCCGTTTTCTAAGTTGGTAAAACCAAGCTTTTTTAGAATATTGATGGCAATCGCTGAACGCCTACCTGTTCGGCAATACACCACTATCGGGGTGTCTTTTGACACTTTTTTTAACTGCTCTGCACCATTCAAAAGTTCGGCTGGAATAATGTTGAACGCCCCATCCACATGCCCACTCACAAACTCCTCCGGCTCTCGCACATCAATAAATATTGCCATACAATCATTTTCGCATAAAAATCAATGCTACCTAAGCTTGGTCTGGAATGGTAAAAAAGTGCGAAAGTCCTATGTACTTAGAATTACGTCTTTATAAATATTCTATATAATGATACGCTTAATCTCACAACATGAGTTACCGAAGTTACCGTCGAAACGCTGCGCTTGGTGTGACTGGACCATACACAAACACTTGCCTGCCAGCCTCGCTAGAAATACTTTCTGATGAAGGCTCTCTTGCGCCATCTACATACCGTATGTACGAAGGCTACTTTAGGGAATACAGTCGCCGCGAGTTAGGTGGACAGCAAAAACGTATTTGTAACCCCATTATGCGCGAGATGTACAACAGTATACTGTGGGATTTAGAGGGACTCCAATGTTCTAATTTAGAGTTCCGAAGAGCCCATACGCTAAAGCAATTCATTCGCTATGTTTTTCAATTACTAGATCAGGACTGTAGAGTTGCACTCGATCTTGATACTGATCACGACGGATCTTACCACAGTGTGAGTTTACTACCGCTCGAGGAAGGCATTGATCGATTCCGCTTAGCCAGCACATGGATCCCACGTCACTTGAGCGGACCACAAACACTTGTCGACATATTCGAGATTGTAGCACAAGACCCAGAACCCCCGAGAGTTCGATATCCATTCAACGACGCCAATATTACGGCGCTACCCTCAGAAGATTAACTTACGGCGCTAAGCGGTTAATATCGCGGGGGAAGAGGGTGGCTTCTTTGACGTTATTCAGACCAACTATCTTCTCTACTAAGCGTTCCATACCCATAGCAAAACCGCCGTGAGGAGGCATGCCATATTTGAAAGCTTGTAAGTAATATTTGAAGCCTGGGTGGGTTGGGTCACCCTTTGCCTTTTCTTTCAACTGCTTCAGTAAAACGTCATAACGATGTTCTCGCATGCTACCCGTCATGATTTCAATCCCCCGAAACAGTAGGTCAAAGCGCGCTGCCAGATCGGGCTTGCCTTCCTGTGCTTTGTGATAAAACTTCATGTCATTTGCTGGCCAGTCGGTTACAAACACAGCCTCACTGCCCAAATTCTTTTTGGCATACTCGCAAATCCAGCGCTCTTCATCAGGCCGCATATCACGTTCAGCCACACTGTTTTCGCCAGTATCTTTGCTATACAGCTTGTGTATTTCTTCCATGGATATGGCTGGGATCTTTTTTGGCAAGACTGGTTTGGTAGCTTCCCAGAGTTTGAGATCAGCTTTACAGTTCGTCCAGACATCATCAATTACTTTTATTAGCATATCGCCTGCTACACCCATCAAATCATCAAAGTCTACGAATCCCATTTCGACATCCAGGTGAATAAACTCTGTCATGTGACGAGTCGTGGCGCTTAATTCGGCGCGGTAAGTAGGGTTAATCTCGAATACCCTTTCGAACACTCCAACCATAATCTGCTTGTAGAATTGAGCAGATTGAGCCAAGGTTGCTTCTTTGCCAAAATAATCCAACTTGAATACCTCGGCTCCACCCTCAGTTGCCCCAGGCAAAAGTTTTGGCGTGTTAATTTCCGTAAAGTCGTTTGACCTAAAATATTGGCGAATAGCTTCTTTGGATTCAGCATAAATTTTAAAGATAGCCTGCTCCCGTAAGTTTCGAAGTCCGACAACTCTATTTTCAAGCAGAGTATCTAGGTTTTCAGACTTGTGGTCTAGTGGTTTGTCTATTTCTATAGGCGATTCGTCCGTTACGGGCACTTGCACGGCTAGTTTTACGTCATGAAGTTCCACCCCACCAGGTGAACGTGGCTCGTCCACAACCTTACCCTCAACTTCTAGAACCGTACCTATCTGCAAACCTCGAAGTTTCTCTACTTCAGCCTTGTCTTTGACAACTACCTGGGTCAAACCACTGCGATCGCGAATATTTATAAAAGTGATGCCGCCAAGTAGGCGCTTTTTGTGCAACCAACCTTGGATTTTTATGTCTTTGCCTTTATGTTCGGCAACGTCTTTGCTTAAAACTCGACTCATGCCCACCATTGTAACAGATACTGTGGGTCATAAAACATACTTCCCCAATATTGTCCGATCGGACAATATTGGGGTAATACCGCTGGCGTAAATCTATTTTTTTTCTGGCACTGGTTCTTGGTCTGGTTCAGATGACTCAGGATTAGCTTTTTCTGATTCGTGCTCTTGCCTGTCTTCTTTGGCGGCGCGGGCAGCCACCGCACGCAAGTCATGGTAGCGATCAAACTCGTCAATAATTGGTTTGCCAATAATCTGCTCCAGCACGTCCTCTAGCGTGATTATACCGACATACTCTTCAAAACTATTCACTACTATCAGCATGTGATGGTGAGATTTAGTTACCGCCTGCAATGCGTCATACAAGTTCTGTTCTTCATGGACATAAGCCACGTCATGCTTCATCACCTGGCGCACTGTGCCTGATAATTTGGCACTGACAAGGTCACGCATGTAGAGCGTACCGACAATGTTGTCCTTTTTGCCGTCATGTACCGGAAAGCGAGAATGTCCACTGGAATGAAGTTCATTCATAAGGATAGGGCCGATATCTTCTTCAATCGACACTACTTTGACCACACGTCGTGGGGTCAGCAGTTTGCGAATCGGCTTTTCGCCAAAGTTCAAGACACTAATCGCCATCTCGAGTTCGGCGCGGTCAATGCGGTTGTCAACTTGCTCCCGCTGGAGTTTCAAAAAATCCACTAAATCTTCTTTTTCGTAGATATTTGTTTTTAGGAGATTTGGCTTACCGCCTTTTAGTAGCCTTTGGGTACTGTTAATTGGTCGGTGAATGTGAGCCAGCAAGTGCGCCAATGGAGCGGCTAACCAAGCCGCCAGACGTTCACCAACAGTAGTCACACGACTAGTTGGCAACCAGACGTATGCCAGCCAAATCAATGAAACACTGGCTGTCAGAGCGAACCAGACCGGAGTCGAGCGTGAAACGGTAAAGAAAAAAGCCGCGCTTAGCACTATGATGACAATCCACAAAACGGCGCGGAGACTTTGTCCGTAACTGGCGGCCCGATACATTGCTTTGGCAGTCGAATTGCCCCCCCGCGCTCGACGTTTTATCTCTCTTATGGGTAGAGCACTATACGTTTTTTGCAAACTAACGGATAGAAGTACTAAAACTGCTAAAATTATGTCGACTATACTGCCCATATACCTATATTAGATTGACAGACAAGTTTTTCAAAGAGCTAGCCATTGCGGTATTATGTATAGGACTTTTCGCACCTTCTCGCAGCAACAGACCACATCTGACTGGCTACAAACTATCTATCTTCTCTCGGTGTAGCTATTGCTACTCCTCCAGAAGCTAAACAGTTCTCGCTTCAGTCAGCTGCACCCTGTTATTTACGCAAAAGTGCGAAAGTCCTA
>CAYIDS010000053.1:0-4462 GCA_964362185.1 uncultured Saccharimonas sp. (SeqCode) | reverse complement strand
TCATCGGAACTGGCGACCGCAGTGAAAAAATCCGCACCTACAACTTCCCTCAAGACCGCATAACCGACCACCGCATAGGCTATTCCCGTTCCAACATTCCTGCCGCCCTAAATGGCGACATCGACGACCTGATACAAAACCTCCAATTCGCCGAACACAAACTGCTGAACGTAGAGTAAGATTATTTTACTGCTCGGGTGGATTGTTTAGTGCTACTAGAGGATGCCGCCAACAAAGACCGCTCTGGTTTGTGATAGGTCCGTCCTATCACAACGACATATCTGCAAAATACAACTAAATTAACGAGTCGTGCTCAAGTCTAGATTGATTTAACGTTTTGCCCCGCTTCAGATCAGCTGCATCTGCTGCAACTTTCATTCGCTTGTCATATGATCGCCCTGCCTCATCTGCAACTTCGTCGGCATTGTTTCTAGCTTGGTTAGCTAGAGACAAATTCCAGTTGGCTTTTCTTTCGGACTCATCGTCCGAAGTCATACTTTCAACTATGGCAGTCTTTGCTAGTTCAGTATGCTTAACTACATCTGTTTCATGCCTGTCAGTGGCATATGCCATCGCTTCTGCTCGATCCTGATTTGGTTCCGCATTAGGATATTGCTGAATATATGCTTCAACATTTTGTGGGTTTGGTGCTTGTTCGCTCATTATTGTATTATCCTTATTCTTTTATTTTTAGTAATTATTTTTTGTTTTGAGTTTTACTCAATATCAGTATATTACTATACTTATGCTTATTTGTCAATATTATGTTCACGAACTTTGTTACAATTAGCTGGTGACAATAAAAGACTGGTTAGAAAAATGTACCGACTTACTAACAAAAGCTGGTATTTCTACCGCACGGCTCGATTGTTTGGTTTTGCTAGAGGACGCCACCGACAAAGACCGCTCTTGGCTCCTGGCCCACCCCGACAGAAACCTGACTGACCTCGGTGTGATAGGACCGTCCTATCACAGTTTGCAGGCAAAGGTTGAGAGGCGAGCGCGGCATGAACCGTTAGCTTATATCAGAGGTAAAACCGAGTTTTATGGTCGTGAGTTTGTTGTCAACAAACACGTCTTAGTGCCCCGACCCGAATCCGAAACCATGATCGCTCTGGCGCTCATGGTTATAGGTGAGAGGTTTGAGGTTCGAGATAAAAAAACAATAGTTATTGATGTTGGGACCGGCAGTGGGTGTTTAGCTGTTACCATGAAGCTAGAAATACCAGAATCAGAAGTTGTGGCTACGGATATTTCGTCAGAATGCTTGAAAGTAGCAAAACAAAACGCGGTAAAATTAGGTGCTAACGTCGAGTTTTGCAAAGGAAACTTACTGCAGCCATTCTATAACCTATCACCTACAACCTATACCCTTGTTCTTGCTAATTTGCCCTACGTCCCGGATAGCCACACCATCAATCGAGCGGCTACGCACGAACCCAAAATAGCCATCTTTGGTGGCCCCGACGGCCTGGACCACTATCGCCAACTCTTCCTGCAAATTGCAAATAATTTGCAATTTGACAGGGTAAAATGGGTAATTACCGAGTCTCTGCCCTTTCAGCACAAAGCACTTGCCTACGTTGCCAAGCAACATGGATACAAACTGGTTAAAACGGAGGATTTTATCCAGATGTTCCAACCTATTGCGTTGGGGCGGCTTCTAGTTTGACCTTGATTGTTATTGTTTTACCGTCCCGCACAACCGTCAGTGTGACTGCCTCATCTACAGAGTAAACGCCAAGAACTGATGTCAAACTATGGCTTTCGTCTATCACGACAGAGTTGATTTTGGTAATTATATCTTTCTCGCGTAGCCCCGCTTTTTCGGCTGGGCTTCCAGCAATTATTGATGATTGAGTACTGCTGCTGGGGGTGATATAAGCACCTCGTTTTACCGACAAGTTGTATTGATAGGCATAGTCATCGGTCAAGGATACGTAACGAACGCCCAGATATGGGCGCAAAAGTTTGCCCTGCTGTAACACGCTTTTGATCAGACCTTGTAAATCATTGATGGGTATCGCGAAGCCGATATTTTGGGCTTGCCCACCGGCAACGGCTGTGTTTATACCAATCACCTCACCGTTGATATTGACTAGCGGACCGCCTGAGTTACCTTGGTTGATCGCAGCGTCAGTCTGGAACAAGTTCTGCAGAGTTTCGCTACCGTTGCCTGATTCGTCTGCCGCTTGCACGCTCCTACCAAAACCAGAAATGATGCCCGATGTTACGGTATTTTGAAACTGACCCAAAGCGTTACCAATGGCAATGACTTTATCGCCAACTTGCGCCTTGCTGGAATCTCCAAGTTTAGCCGCCTGCAACTTTTTGCCTTTTTTATCCTTTATTTTGAGAAACGCGACATCCAGCGGGTCACTATCGGCAGTACGACCAATCACGTCTACGTCAACCAACTGGGTACCGTCCGATAAAGTCAAGCTGACACTGCTAGTACCTTTAGGTACGACGTGTCGATTTGTCACCACCACGCCGTCATCGCTAATGATTACCCCAGTACCCGCGCTTTGCCGCTGCGATTGCTGAGAAAATCCAAAAAAGTCCTGAGTGGTATTGTTACTAGTTACATCGACAGAAACAACACTTGGCCCAACCGATTTGGCAACCTCACTGATAACTTGGCTTTCATTCAACAGAACCTGCTGACTTTGCTTGGTTGAAAGATTGCTGATTTGGCGGTTACCGTTTCCCGTTCCAACCCAACCACCGACGTAGCCACCAGTTACACTTACCAGCACCAACAAGACCACCCCAACAGCTTTATTTTTACCCTGCACTAGTTTGTCCGCGCTTTTTAACTTTGAAAATTTAACCATTACTACCCCCACGTGTTAGTTTAAGTCTAACACGAGTTTCGCACTTAGCCATTGATGCCAGGTTGCTCCTGGGCGTACGCAGGCTTTCAATCTGAGGGAAGAATAACCGTAGTTATGGTGAGTGAGGAGTGGAAGCCTGCGTACGCCCAGGTGTGATATGGGGCGATGGAAAAGTGCGAAAGTCGTGTATATTTATATTGCTTTATCACCCCAGCCGGAAAAGACCAAGATAACAAAGACTACCGCGCCCATTATAAACAAAAATTGACGACGCCAGAGAGGTGAAAGTCGATTGGTTTCTTCTAAGTAATATAACGCCGAACAGCTCAACCCAATCACCGAAAGTAGTAGCGTTGGCTGTGAAATTGTTCCATAGAATAACAGCCAGTGGCTAAGTACCCACATAAGTCCGGCGGCAAAATACCCCCAAGTGTGTGAGTACAGGGTCGTGTGTGGTTCATCAAAAGCCGTAAAGAAATGCCGAGCCGAGGCGTAACAGACTGCCCAGACCCCAAAAACCAAGCCAATCGATGGCACGTCTTTCCATGCCAAAAACAAACCCATCAGACCAACGCTCTGACCTATCATAGCCTGGAACCAAATTATCCACGCCGACGCGCCGGGTTTGATAAAAATCAGCCACAGGCCATATAGAGTTACCCACAATATTTGCCATAGCGCTACGTCGGTGTGAGCCATAAATGTAATAGTGGCCAAGCCCACGAACAGATCAACCGCATTAGAACGGACATTTGGCACCCAATACCTGGGACGAACGGCAATCATGCGCCACTTGCTAATAAGAACCAAGGTCAAGGCCAGTTGAACGAAATTGATACGCACCAATATATATAAAAGTACTGGCAATAACACCATTAGTGCGATGTGGACAAAGTGCGAAAAGCCAAAGGTCGGTTTAAGTTTAGTTGGTAGTGCTCTCATTTTGTCCTAGTATTATAACAAAATCCGCGTTGCCTGGGGTAATCGCGCCGTCTGGCAAGGAGTTAACAGCGGTCGTGTTATACCGTTGCTCCAGGTATCTTTTGGTGTATTTCTTTGTTCCAGAACGTAAATCAACCAGGATGGTCTTTGGATAATTCTTGGTGGGCGCGTCGCCGACTTGAGTGACATTGTAGCCAAATGACTTGAGAATGCTGGCTTTCGCGGTAGCCAGACCTGAGTTAGCCGTACCATTTAGCACAACCAAGCTCGGGTTCTCACTGCGAATATAGCCATCTTTTAACGTGTTTCGGACATAGTTCTGAATGTCGGTATATATAAATGTCCCGGCGCGAGGTACAACTACCGACAAACCATTGATGTTATCAGTATTTACGTAGTCATTTGGCGGATCGGCTAGACCGACAGACTTGACTTTGTCTGCCCCTATCTCTTTAGCGATGTCATACATACGTAGGATTTCGCTGACAGTCATGTTGGTGCTGGCGTGATTGCCAAAGGTGCTAATAAGCTGAGATATTTTGAGGGGATTACTAAAAGTACCAAGCGAGAAGATCTTTTCTTTTAGAGCAATGATTACCGCTCGCTGACGTTCAGTGCGATCAAAATCACCCCGAGCACTAGTGTAACGTGACCGTGAATAAACCAGGGCTTTACGACCATCA
>CAYIDS010000052.1:0-4538 GCA_964362185.1 uncultured Saccharimonas sp. (SeqCode) | reverse complement strand
GTTCTAGTACCTGGTGTGGTGTGGATTGGGCTTTTATAACAAAGTCGCTTACACCCAGCTCTTTAACTTTTTTCATGGCTTCTTCTTGGCTGGTGTTTGTTAGGACAATGACTTTGATGTCTTTGCCCCAGTCAGTTGCCCGTAGTTTCTTTAGCATAACGTCGCCAGTCATCTCTGGCATCATGATGTCTAGCAGTACAACGTCTGGCTTGTGGTGTTCAATCAGCTCTAGACCATGTACACCGTTATCGGCAATAAAAACTTCATAACCCTCTGCCTCAAACTTGATCTTGTACATCTGAGAAATCGACTGTTCGTCTTCGATAATGTCGACAATCGCAATTTTGTGTGCCATAACTTTATCCTACGACTTTTTTTAGATAATGCAAATCCGAAGGCAATATAAATAAAGGTAGTGGTAGCTACTTCTTCATATATCTGCGCGTGATTCGTTCTATTTCAACATGATATTTATCAAGACCGATAGCAGTCAGCCAATAGGTTAAAACTAGCACAATAATGCCGTATTTGAGCGCTGTATACAAACTAAAACTTAGCCACATGAATAGCCCCCAAAGTGGCAGGACTACCACAATCAATCCGACGAGCGATAAACTGTATGACTTGGTTCTCGTGTCGATATTCAGCTTCATTTCTTTCCACTTCCTACCTGAGGAGTAGGCATCAAGCCGTTTTACTTTCTCTCGCACACTCATTATCTCGATAACGTTATGGAGTAATTCATTGGTTAACAGTGCAAGTATAAGATTCAGTAGAGTGTAGTTCATTTCATTACCTCCTTTGTGACCTTTTCTAATATAGCTAAGCCTTTTTCCAGCTCTGACATGGGTGCTCCATAAGACAATCGTACAAAGCCATGTAGCTTTGAAAATGCTCTTCCGGGCACTAGTATCAGGTTGTTTTCCGCAAGCTTTTCCACAAAGTCCACATCTGTCATATCGTTGGGGGCTTTAAAGAAAGCGTAAAAGGCGCCTTGCATACCATGTGTCTCGTAACCCATTTCAGCCAAAGCCTTCTTTACTAGATCGCGTTTAGCACGGTATTTACCATTAATCTTGGGTCGTTCCGCCAGCGCCGCAACAGCTGCATGCTGAGCTATAGATGAGGAGGCGAAGACCATATATTGCTGCAGCTCGTTGATCGCTTCTATTATCTCTGTTGGCCCGGCGATATAGCCTATTCGCCAGCCAGTCATGGCAAATTCCTTGCTAAAACCATTGAGGGTCAATGTGTTGGGGTAAATACTGCCGATGCTAAAATGCTTGGCTTCATAAACAAAGTGCTCGTATATTTCGTCAGAGATAATCAATAAGTTATGCTGACTGGCAATTTGGGTAATTTTTCTCAGTGTGTTCTCTGAATAGACTGCACCAGTCGGGTTGCATGGGGAGTTGATGACAATAGCCTTAGTGCGGCTTGTGACTGCTGCTTCCAGTAGATGTAAGTTAGGCTGAAAGTCAGGCAGGGTGGGTATAACCGTAACATGAGCCCCTATAGAGCTCGCTAGATAGCTATAAGGAGGATAACAAGGGTCCATGACTAGTATCTCATCGCCTGGATCTAAAATTGCCATATATATCAGTAGCTGACCAGTTGTTAGCCCAGGGACAACTGTGACGTTTTCCTCTGTGATATCGCTGAGCCCGTTTTCTTCCCGCAGTTTTTTAGCTATCGCTGTACGCAGTTCGGGTATGCCATTTGCTGGCGTGTAGGTTGTTTTATTCTCTCTGATAGCACGAATGCCAGCTTCTTTTATATGGTCTGTGGTGTGCTCTTCCGGCTCACCCACACTAAGGTCAACAGGGTTCAACAATCTTTGCTTACGATTGAACACTTCTCTAAAATCACTACTATCAAAATATTTCAGACGTTGTGCAATAATATTCATTTTTGTTTATTTACTTTGTCTATATTGTGACTATACTACCATTTAATATTTACTTCAAGTTTACAAGCGTGCTAGATGCTTAGTGGGTCGACCGTTTTCACGAAAGATAGTAAGTTGATACTATAGGTAAAGACATGAAACCAGACATCAAGAGCTACAAAGATATTCCTAAGATGAAGGCAGCCCACACAGAGCTTGTTATCCACGACGAAGTGCACTTTGCCATAGACGAACTATTCGATATTGCGTTTCCTCAAAAGAAAGACGTTAAAACAGACAAAGAGGTCAAGACTTTTGGCAATGAGTTGACAAAAGGCGACCCAAATAACTGGGGTGAGTGGGTCTATTACCCATGGCTTAATAAAGTTGTGCATTTCCCACCAAAACAAGAACTTCGTGCACTCAGGACGTCAAGAAATAGAAATCTTATAACGTCAGATGAGCAATCTAGGCTGTATAACTCAACGATACTTATCATTGGCATGAGTGTCGGTAGCAATATCGTTGAAGCGCTTGTATCACATGGCATTGGTAGCAAGCTACTTTTAGTTGATATGGATGTGATAGAACCGAGTAATCTTAATAGGATACGTTCTCCTTACCACCATGTTGGTCTTCATAAAGTCGAGGCGATTTCTCGTAAAGTCTGGGAGATTGATCCGTTCATTGACATTGTTGATTTTAGGGAAGGCTTAAATCAGAAAAATTTACGTAGTATTTTTGCAGATCATAAAGTGGATGTGATAGTCGATGAAATGGACGATTTAAGAATGAAAATCTTGCTGCGAGAACAGGCAAAAAGACTTGCCTTACCTGTTGTGATGGCTGCTGATGATGGGGATAATTCACTACTCGATATCGAGAGGTATGATTTACAGCCTGATATGCCACTATTCTCAGGATTAGTTCCAGACGAAATCGTAAATCACATAAAAAATGATGACATACCACGCAGAGAATTGGGTATGTTGATCGGGAAATATTTTGTGGGGGTTGAAAATACCCCACTTAGAATGTTCCAGTCACTTATGGAGGTAGGCAAGAGTTTACCAAGTTGGCCCCAGTTGGGTGGTGCGGCAGCACTTTCTGGCTTGGTCATTGCTTATGCAATAAGGTGCATACTACTCAAACAAGACGTCAGGCAAGGCAGAACTCTCGTGACAATAGACAGTGAGCTGAATCAAGAACAATACTCAGAAGCCCACAAAAAAGAACTAGAAAAAATCCTAAAGATAATGCAGGGCTCATAATTTATGGCAAAATCTAAGTTACCTCGTCAACTTCAAAATGCCCAACGGTTGCAGAATTTGCTAAAAGTTCGCCCAGAGAGACTGTGGATGAGGCGTGGGGAACAGATGGCACTGAGTCTTTTTCATGAGATGGCTGCACGGGTGCCTGCTTACAAAGATTTTCTTAAGACAAACGGCATTAACCCTGAGTCAATACAGACTGTGAAAGAATTCAAGAGTGTTCCAACCGTCGATAAAGACAATTATCTTCGTAAATACAAGAGAGAAGAGCTGTGTTGGGATGGAAAATTTGCCAGCGAGCGCTGGGTAGTCAGTACTACATCCGGCTCAACAGGCGAGCCGTTTTACTTTCCAAGAACAGATTTGCAGGACGAATATTACGCTTTGACTGCCGAGCTGTACCTAAGAGAAAATTTTAATATTCAAGACAAAAAAACACTCTATATTGACGCATTTGCTATGGGTGCTTGGATTGGGGGGCTGTTTACCTACGAAGCGATTAAGCGTGTTGCAGATAAGGGTTACGCCCTTAGTATTATTACGCCAGGGATAAATAAAGCAGAGGTAATTAATAGTGTCAAAAAGCTTGGATCAGATTTCGATCAAGTTATTATTGGTTGTTATCCGCCCATCATGAAAGACATCATAGATCTTGGTAACGAGCAGGGTTTGGACTGGTCGGACTATAGTCTTGGCATTGTTTTCTCAGCAGAGGGTTTTAGTGAGCAATTTCGCGACTATGTGGCAAAGCACGGTAAGCTCGGCAGCATATATACTTCCA
This sequence comes from uncultured Saccharimonas sp. (SeqCode), assembly GCA_964362185.1. Taxonomy (GTDB): domain Bacteria; phylum Patescibacteriota; class Saccharimonadia; order Saccharimonadales; family OMJO01; genus CAYIDS01. The sequence goes on along the minus strand of CAYIDS010000052.1, from coordinate 598 downwards.
CGCTGAATCATTATGGGACAGTTGATCTTGGGACAATGAGCCATGAAACCCCGACCACAATTTTGGTACGGAGACAGGCAGTCAAAGACAGACAACTATATTTGGAGATTTTTGGTAAAACTCACAAACAGCCAACTCTAACTCAATATGTCCCAGAGATGTTTTATTTTGAGGAAGATGAAGGAAGAGTAATTTGCACCAGCCATAGTGGCATACCTCTCGTCAGGTACGATTTAAAAGATAACGGGGGGATCATAACCCTAAAAGAGCTGGATAAAATATACAAAAAACAAGGAAATAACCTTGATGATGAACTTAACAAGGCTAATATTGAGGACACAAAATGGAATTTGCCCATGGTCTATCTGTACGAAAGAAGCGATTTCTCAGTCACTTTCTCGGGCGCCCAAATATATCCCGAGGAGGTGCGTAGGGCAGTACTTCATACCGATCTAGAAGCTTATGTTACAGGAAAATTTACTATGATTTCAGGTTACGACAGGCGGGCACGCAATTTTCTTGAGCTAAATATTGAACTCAAGAAAGACGTGATACCAACAAGAGAAATTGTTAAAAAAAATTGTTCTTTTTGTGGAAA
>CAYIDS010000051.1:0-4684 GCA_964362185.1 uncultured Saccharimonas sp. (SeqCode) | reverse complement strand
TCGTTAACGCCGTTGGCTCAACCATAGCCCGTATTACCGATGCTGGGGTCTATTGTCATGCTGGACCAGAGCAATCGGTCGCTAGCACCAAGGCTTTTATCGCCCAGGTCACTGTACTAACAGAAATTGCCCTCCATCTAAGCCAAGGTCGAACGCCATTATATAAACCGCTACTACAAGAACTAACTAATCTGCCAGACAAAGTCAAAACCGTGCTAAAACAAGCAAAAAATATCGAAAAAATGGCCAAAGATTTCGCTAAATACCGTGATTTTTTGTTTATTGGCCGTGGCTACGCCTACCCTTGTGCGCTGGAGGGCGCGCTTAAGCTCAAAGAACTATCCTACATCCACGCCGAGGGGTGCGCCGCCGGCGAAATGAAACACGGTCCATTGGCTATGATTGATAAAAAATTTCCAACCTTAGCAGTTGTGCCCCAGTCCCCATTAGCAGAAAAAACTTACTCTAATATCGAAGAAATCAAAGCCCGCGGCGGTCCAGTAATTGCCATTGCTACCGAGGGCGATAAACAAATATCACGTCTGAGTGACGAAGTAATCTTTATTCCAAAAACTCTAGAGCAAACCCAACCCTTGCTGGTTGCTATAGTCTTGCAGTTGTTCGCCTACTACGTAGCCGTCGAAAAGGGCTACGACGTCGACCGCCCCCGAAATTTGGCAAAATCTGTTACAGTTGAATAAATATATGGATAACATATCAGAGATTTTCAAAGCTTATGACGTGCGCGGCAAAGTGGGCAGTCAGCTAAATTCTGAATCCAGCAAAAACATAGCCAGAGCTTTTGCCGACTGGCTTCCAACCCACGGAATTGTAGCTGTTGGTCACGACATGAGACCTGACTCAAAAGACCTAGCAACTGCTTTTATGGACGGCCTACAAGAACAAGGTTATGCCGTATGGGACATTGGCTTAGTTACCAGTGATATGATCTATTTTGCCGTTGGTAAATGGAAATTGGCCGGTGGGGCAGTCATAACAGCTAGCCACAACCCTGGCAGTGAAAATGGTATCAAATTATACCGGGATCAAGTGGTAGCCGTTGGGTTAGACGCTGGCCTGTCAGACATTAGGGATAAATTTCTACAAAATGAGTTCAAGCCAGCAGCTGAAAACACTGGTAAACGAACTGAGAAAAATATTACGAACGAGTGGGTTGAGCACTGCTTGACGTTTATCACCAAACTAAAGCCTTTCAATATCGCCATTGATGCTGGTAATGGTATGGCCGGAGCAATTCTGCCAGAGATCCTACCGAAACTACCTATAAAAGCTAAGGAAATGTATTTTGAACTGGACGGTACTTTCCCAAACCACGAGGCTAATCCTCAGAAAATTGAAAATTTACAAGATCTGATAAAAACGGTTGTTGACCAAAACTTGGATTTTGGAATTGCCTTTGATGGTGACGGCGATCGTGCGGTGTTTATTGATAACAAAGGCAGGTTGGTTTTGGGTACAGATTTGCTAACTATGATAGCAAAACTATATTTAGAAAAATACCCTGGTAGTAAAATCGTGCATGATGTTCGTACCAGCCGAGCCACACAGGAACTTATTCGCAAATGGGGCGGCGAGCCTGTCCGAACTAAGGCAGGTAGAGTAAATATTGGTAGTCTTATGCGAAGCATTGGAGCACCCTTTGGAGGTGAAAATACAGGCCATATGTTTTTCAAAGAAAATTATGATGCCGACTCTGGACTGATTACCGCACTGGTAGCCATGCAAGCACTTACCAATAGTGGTATGAAACTATCCGAACTAGTTGGCAGTTATCGTTTATATGTAATGGATCCCGAAATAAATCTAGACGTTAAACTAGATAAAGAAACGGCTTTTAAGCTGCTAGGTGAAGCGTTTCACGATGCTGACCAAGATATGATGGACGGGTTGACCGTAAATTACCCTGATTTTTGGTTTAATTTACGAGCGAGTAATACTGAGCCAGTCATGAGACTAAATGCCGAAGCCAAAACTAAAGAACAATTGGACAAACTCGTCAGTAAAATAACAGGGCTGATCCAGGGTTAAGCCTGTTATAATACTAGAAATGAACATACTAGTTACCGGCGGTGCAGGTTTTATAGGTTCCAATTTTGTCCGCTACCTTGTTGATAAGTATCCTGATTACAAAATAACGGTAGTTGATTTATTGACTTACGCTGGAGATCGCAGTCGTATTGCCGATTTGGAAGACAAAATTATATTTCATCAAGCAGATATTTCTGATGAAAAAGCTATGGATGATTTGATTCAAGGTAAAGACTTGGTTGTCCACTTTGCGGCGGAAAGCCACGTAGATCGTTCTATCGCCGATCCTAGTCCCTTTCTTAGAACCAATATTATGGGCACCGAGGTGCTTGCCAGATCATCTATAAAACACCGGGTTAAACGTTTTCACCATATTTCTACCGACGAAGTCTTTGGTACCTTAGGGCTTGGAAGCTCTGAACGCTTTAACGAGAAAACCGCATACAGCCCACGAAGCCCTTACGCCGCATCGAAAGCATCGAGTGATCATTTAGTGAGGGCATACGGTGAGACATACGGTCTTCCCTACACCATTACCAATTGCTCAAATAACTACGGTCCTTACGATTCGCCCGGTCGAGTTATCCCCGTCTTTATTACAAATGCGTTAAAAGATAAGCCGCTGCCAATCTATGGCAAAGGTCAAGCAGTGAGAGATTATCTGTTCGTTAGTGATCACTGCACCGCTATTGACCTAGCAATACATAACGGTCAAATTGGTGAGACATATTGTGTAGGTGGAGCTGCCCAGAGAAGTGGCATTCAAGTTGCAGAGGCTATTTTGCAAGCTCTAGGGAAGCCAAAAGAACTAATGCAGTTTGTTGAGGATCGCCCTGGGCATGACATGCGTTACGACATCGACCCATCATATATTGCGCAAAAGTTAGGCTGGAAGCAAAGTGTTTCCTTTGAAGAAGGTATTGCCAAAACAGTTGCGTGGTACAAAACCAATGCGATGTGGTGGGAACCATACAAAGAACGTCTCGACCTAATGAGAACATCCGGCTTGTATAAAACTAAAGACGCCAATCGATGAACCCCATTCAACCCATGCAATCCGAGGCAACCGATATGGAAGGATTGTATAAACTGACGTTCAAAGTAATTCCCGACAATCGTGGCTCAGTTATGGAGTTTTATCGGCAGTCCGAGTTTGAGGCTCTGGGTTTGCCATCGCTTGGTGAACGTCCGCAGGTCAATGCCCCACTCAACTTAAAGGGAGCAGTGCGTGGTATTCACGCCGAGGAGGCTCATAAACTCGTATCGGTTGTGGCTGGCAAAATCTACGCCGTTATCGTTGATTTGCGCAAAAATTCTCCGACCGTTGGTCAATGGCAAGGCTTTGAACTAACTCGTGGACAAGGCTTATTTGTCAGTAACGGGTTGGGTAATTCATTTCAATCCATCAGCGATGAGCCATCTGTATACTTATATTACTTTGAGCAAGAGTGGGCACCAGGTATGCCAGGGGTTTCGTGCAATCCACTTGACACAGATTTGGCTATAAAATGGCCTTTGCCAGATGGTCAGGGCATGATTATTTCGGACAAAGACCGTGCCAACCCCTCTTACAAGACTGTTATTAACTCATGAACGATTCAGAAATCTTTATAGTCGGTGCCAGCGGTCAACTCGGAACCGCCCTGCGCCAAAAATACCCAAGGGCAAAAAGCGCGGATATAGATAAACTGGATATAACAAATAAAAAATCAGTCGAGGCATTTGGCTGGTCTGGTATAAAAATTATTATCAACGCCGCGGGCTACACTGATGTTGATGGCGCCGAAACGCCTGAAGGTGAAGCTACTGCCCAACGTGTCAATACCACTGCGGTTGGTAATTTGGCAGGTGTGGCTAATCAGTGTGGTATTACGCTTGTGCACATCTCTACCGACTACGTTTTTGACGGCACCAAGACACCGCATACCGAGGATGAGCCCTTCAGTCCGTTGAGTGTTTACGGGAAAACTAAGGCTGGTGGTGATAAAGCTGCTAGCATTGTACCTAGACACTATATTGTGCGAACCTCATGGGTGATTGGCGAGGGCAAAAACTTTGTCCGTACCATGTTAGAACTCGGCCAAAAAGGCGTAAACCCAACCGTTGTTAGCGACCAAATAGGGTGCTTAACTTTCACGTCGGAACTGGTTCGAGCAATTGACCATTTGCTCACCACCCATGCTCCATACGGTCTGTACAACGTTTCCAACGATGGCGACCCGACCAGCTGGGCAGATATTACCAGAAAAATTTTTCAATTTGCAGGCTTTAACAATCTAACCGTCTCGGACACCACGACTGCAGAATATTTTGCAGGCAAACTGGGCATTGCCCCTCGCCCACTCCAAAGCACCTTGGACCTTGGCAAAATACACGCCACCGGCTTCGAATGCCACGATTGGAAAGATGATTTAGAAACATACGTAAAAAAGGAATTGTCAGGGGACAGATGACAGTTAGCAGAAATTTATCAAGTGGCAATGAGCAGACACGGCACGAATTGCTTGTAATTTTACAGACCGTAATCAATACTTTGAAGGAAGGGTCTGCTAAATGAATCTTGCTAAATTTCTGTTAATTGACACTTGTTATCTGCAAAATAATTACGTCCGAAGGAGGTTGCAATGAAAGGTAT
>CAYIDS010000050.1:0-4919 GCA_964362185.1 uncultured Saccharimonas sp. (SeqCode) | reverse complement strand
TCACATCGCCCTCCCATTATCAACAACCGTACCTTTGCCCGTACTCTGGCACCCACGGCACTTATGCCAATTCGGACCCGCGATCCCATGGAGCCCGCACGACGTACAGGTATTGGGGCAGAAGAAAAAGAGATTTTTCCTCTCCTTACCTCTCCCGTCAACGTATACCCCAATCACCTCTACAATCAACCTCGTCCTGCAAGTCTTACAGAGAGCCATCCGTCCATTCTCCTACTATCTCCCGTAAGGGAGTTAGTTATAAAGCCAAGGTAATCCGTCACGGCTGAGTAAAGCAATCCGAGCGAGCTCGTTGGACCGTATGTTTTTAGCAGAGTTAAGCCGCTCGTCTTATCACCAATGTAAATACTAATACTGTTATATTCACCGAGACCGTCTGCTACCGCAACCAACGAGTTGTCGAAACCGCTTGTTTCAAATGCATAAGCTGCATGGGTCTCGTGATGTTCCAGAGCATGGAACCGATCAGCGATATCAATACCATAGTTTTTCTTGAATAATGTTATTTGAGCCTTATCGCTGAGCACATCGTCAAATAGCTTTCGCGAATAATCGTTTAAGTCAAAAAGAGCGCCATAAGGTTCATAATTAAAGTTGTGTCCAATAATACTAATTTCATCAATTGTTATGCCGGCAATTTCTAGGCAGGCATCAATAGCATTTTTAGGGAATCTTCCAGTATGTTTTTGACCCGTAAACCGTTCTTCAGCACAAGCAGCGATTATCTTACCGTCTTTTATGATGGCAGCGGATGCATCCATCCCCTGACTGACTAATGATTCATTGTGACTTATGTCCTTGATATGATTATTTTTATAAGTTAGGTAACCATCTATCCCGCTGTAGCCTAATATATAACAACTAACTGGTAAATTATTCGTATTCATTAAACTGTACTCATTATATTCTCGATATCCCAGACATCTCAGAAATAATTATTCCTCCATCTGTTTAACCTTTGTCTTAAAGCTACCTAGAACACGTCTGTCCAGCAATATATCGCCTATTGGCTTATCCGCACAAACCACAACAATTGCATCATCAATGGCGACGGTGGTGAAGTATCCTTTTTGTATCTCATAACCTCTGAGGTAAAGTTTGTATGATACGCCCTCTATCGAAACAGTGAATTCGGAGGGATCAGCTTCCCGGAAACCTCTACCCAGTTGCTTAACGGCCGCTTCTTTCCTACACCAGGCAATAACGTATTCTTTGAGGGTCAAGGTGTTGTTTTCGCTTTTCGAGAAAGCAGACTTTCTTAGTTCATATAAATCATATAGTCGATCCATCGGCTCAGTGTCAACTCCAACATTTTTTGCGTTGGGATAAACTACAATTACTAACTTGGTCCGCGAATGCGCATAGCTAAAAGAAAGCTGTGAGTAATCTTTTAGATATGGTTTTCCGTAATCATCAAAGCTGAGCTCAAGAGTTTTATTAGTTTCAAGATGTTCTTTCAGAGTGTTTACTGCGATAGTTCGACATTTGCTACGTGTTGGCACGGTGTTTTTGGCAAAACTATAACTGTAGATCTTAAGCTGCTCATTTATATCAACTGTCATCACCGTTCTATTGCCGCTCGTCAGGCAACAATGTATCTGGAGTAAATAGTTCTTTTCGTAATATTCTTTTTCCAGCCTCCATTCCATGTATATAACTCAAGAATGCACTCGCCGTAACATCTCTGTTGTATCCTCCCCCGAAAATAACTAGACTCGGCAATTCAAGTTGTCCTATCTTTTTACCGATCTCAAAATAATCCATATCGTCCAATTGGGTGATGGGGGGTAAGTCGGGGAATTCGTCTTTATGACCATCAAAGCCAGCTTCGACAATCAAATAGTCAGGAGCAAACTCTTTTATACGTTCGTTGACGCCGTCAAGAAGACGTATATAAGTTTCAGTATCTACGCCTATAGGCAACGGAATATTGATCACTGTACCCTTGGCATGCTCACCCCCTTCTTCATCCGCATGACCAGTACCAGGCATAACAATATTGGGATCCGCGTGTAAAGATGCATAAAGTACATTTGGATCGTCGTAAAAAATGTCTTGTGTACCGTCGCCGTGATGAATATCAAAATCTAAAATCGCTACTTTTTTACCACTTTCTTTCATTGCTTCAGCAGCAACGGCAGCAATGTTAAAGTAACAGAATCCATGATAGAATTCGCGACCCGCATGGTGACCGGGTGGTCGGCTGACCGTTATAGCCAGATCGGTTTGCCCCGAAACAAGTGAGTCAGCACCCAAAACTGCACATTCAACAGACATCAATGCTTGCTTGTATGTTCCTGGGTAAATAGCTGATGTGTTCGAATCAATATCTTTATCATATTTTGTCTTGACCGGTCGTTCGTAAGTTGCCTCATAGCTAGCACGGGCAATAGCCTCAATCATTTCTGTAGAATGAGCTTTCGCAAGAAGATTGAGCGTTTCCTGGTGTGATTCTAGGACAAGTATCCACTCAGTACTGTCTGTGTTGTCACTTAATAAGGCATCTACTACTAGAAATAGCCGCTCTGCGGTATCCCATGGTTTACCTTCGTTATCCACCCATCCCTTATGCTCAAAGTGATCTGGGTTGTGATAAATTATTTTCTCCGGCACTATTTATCCCTTCGCCGTTCTAAAATAAACAGTACTATTTTTATCTCGGTCAAAATAACCAGAGTCACACATCTCTCGACGAATAATTGCCCAATCACCGAACGTATGCCAAATTTTTATCACTTCGTTAAGCTCTGCTTCTGAGTACTTAGTGCCTGTAGCAAACTTCCCGGCTATATATTCAATAACTTCAAGCTGTGCTGCCCTTTTTGCCGGCCACTGTTTAACGCAACTACTGGTATCAAGAAAGTTAGCCAGGTAGCTTTTCATAATAGTTAATAATATACAATTGTTTGTAAATAGTGGCAAATGTTAGACATAAACGTCGGGTGATGCTATAAAATGTACACATGTATGCAAAAGATATAGACATCCCATCTTATAGCAGCACTAAGGTACTTCGCTTAGTCAGGCCTGCCCCTAAATATGCCCCAATTACTATCAAGTGGATTGGTCAAGAAGAGGTCACGCAATATCTTGGAGCTGATTTTTCGAGGATGACAGAGAAGGACGAGATCGAACACCTTAAGAAAATGGTGAATGACGATGATCGCTATAGCTGGATGATTGAGCGTGACGGTGAGATCGTGGGAAATGTCGAAATAAACGAAATCAAAGAACTCAGTGAAAAATATGGAGTTAGAACTGGTGCTTTCTGCACTTTGATAGGTGACCCAAAGAACTGGGGGCAAGGCCTTGGTAGTTATGCGAAGCAAGCAGCTTGCAACTGGGCATTTTCAGAAGGTAGCTTTGACCGAATCGAAGCGAAGGCTTACGTACAGAACGTAAGAAGTTGGAGTGCTCTAGAAAAACTCGGGTACCATTACGAAGGTATCGAAAAAGGTGAAGTTGAAGGTAAGCCCGTAGAATGGAAGACCTACACTCTCAAGAAATTAGATTGGGAAAAGCTGACCTGGCCCACTAAGTAGGTGATCTTATTGAGATACTTTATAACATTTATCTCATGCAGTGAGACGCCGTCTTCTTGCGAGAATACATTTTCGCATACGCCAACAAACGCTGTGGCTTCAAGATTGCTGATACCCATTTCTTCCTTCAGCTCTCGCAAGAGTGCTGTCTTAGCCGATTCTCCATCTTCAATATGCCCGCCGGGAAGAGAAAAGTAATCACCGCCTTTGATGCGGCACAAAATAATTTCTTCTCCTTGCACAAGAAGACCGCGTGCAATTGAATGGATATGTGATTTTGGCACATCGAATCTGCTCATGGTTAGTATTTTATCATTTTTCTCAAGAGCAGTGGCATAGACCGTTGGGATTTACCTCTTGAGGGATAACAACTAGAATTAGCTCGAGCAGGATGAGTAATAAAGAATTTATCCAAATTGGTGATGTCAGCTATAAGCTCCCGACGGGGAGGCAGATACTTAGTGGCATTAATTTGGCCGTCTCCCCTGGAGATAAAATAGCTCTGGTTGGTAAGAACGGCTCCGGTAAAACAACCTTGTTGAAAATTATCGCCGGGCTGTTGTCACCTACAAGCGGTTCGATTGTTAAAACAAGTGAAGTGTCTTATTTGTCGCAGCTGGGACTGGACGAATCTGACAGCAAACTAGCCGTCCGTGATTACATCTCTAAGTACTGCTCAGAGTGGTGGAATATTTTGCTCGAGCTAGAGAAAAAGTTCGGTATCAAAGATTTAGACCCGGCCAAAAAGGTTTCATCATTGAGCGGGGGCGAGATAGTTAAACTTAATCTGACAATTGCCACCACCAAAGAACCTGAAATACTGCTACTGGATGAGCCAACCAACCATCTAGATATTCTGTCAAGAGAAATTTTAAAAGACTGCTTGCTAAACTTCACCGGTTCTTTTTTGATCACTTCGCACGACTCTTTCTTTATCGACCAAGTATGCAGCCAAGTATGGGAGCTTACTGACGGGAGCATTACTCCATACGGCGGAAATTACACTTTTTACCAAGCGCAAAAACAGATCGCGCTAAAGGCCAAGGAAAAACATTTCCAGGCCGTCAAGAAGGAGATAAAGAGGGTTGATGCTTCCAAGCAACGCGAAGAGATAAGAGCGGCTCGTTCACTACGAATCGGGCGAGAATTAAAAGGTGACCGGAGCATGTCAAATTTCGAGAAAGGATTCTTTAAAAATAAGGCTGGTCAAACAGCGGCGAGCCGTGGCAAAAATATTCGCCAGCGTGAAGAGGAGCTGACAACTAAATCAGAGCTACTCAAGTCTTCTGTTGCTAAAAAGGCAAGCCTTAGACTCGAAACAAGTGATGCCCAGAATCGCCGATTATTTATGGTCAGTGG
>CAYIDS010000049.1:0-5154 GCA_964362185.1 uncultured Saccharimonas sp. (SeqCode) | reverse complement strand
AAATACTTTAGGAATAAAATTGACCATGTTTAGTATGATTATACCTTAAGCGTTATGGGTCGGAAGATTATTACCGTGTTTTCACAACCTACGTGCCACAGCAATCTGTTACCAAGCGGAGCTTGGTCCTAATTGCTGTTCTTGGCTCCATATCCGATTTTCCTCTGCGATACTCCCTGCATCGTACTTTTTGTACGGTTTGGTTCGTTTCTCAAGGAGAAATCGGATATGGAGCTCAAGCACGTAGGTTGTGAGGCTATAAATTAAAGTTTGTTTAGACACTGTGTCGTGGTTACGGCGTTGGCAGGTCTTAGCGACTAGCGGAAATCGTGCCAGCGTTTTCGCCAACGGCACTAACTGTTATGCGGTTGTTGGCAGTCTTAAATATTGTATATTTGGTACTGTTGGTGGTTGAAGTAGATGGGTCAAACGGCACTGAAGTGATATATTTTTCGTTAGCCGTTACAACACTCAAGTCGGTTAGCCCATCTGTTGTACATGTTGCTGGCAGGACTGCGGTTTTACATATTTCTTGTCCTGGGCTAACTACTATTGTCGCCGGAACAGTGCCATTAGTGTCAAGCGCATACTGATAGACGGCATTAAGTATTGTGTTGACATCTGTTTTTCTTTGCGCGTCACGGGTATCTTTGAGGTTCTTGCTAGGGTTTATAGCGATAATAACAATAGATACCAGGATGCCGATTAAGGCTACAACCAAAAGAACTTCTATGAGAGTGAAGCCTTTTTGTTTAATGAGTGATTTGGTCATGGTTTTCCTTTACTTTACGATGTCTTAGCGGGTTACGGAAATCGTGCCGGCGTTTTCGCCAACAGCTGTTATAGTTACGCGCCCATTGGCCGTTTTTAATATAGAGTACTTAGTGCTGTTAGTGGTTGCGGTGGATGGGTCAAACGGTAGCGAAGTAAGATATTTCTCGGCCGTAGTTAGAACTGCTAAATCAATTAAACCAGTGCAGATACCGCTAGTTTTACAGACTTCTGTTGACGTTGTGGTAATTGTCGCCGGAACAGTGCCATTAGTGTCAAGCGCATACTGATAGACGGCATTAAGTATTGTGTTGACATCTGTTTTTCTTTGCGCGTCACGGGTATCTTTGAGGTTCTTGCTAGGGTTTATAGCGATAATAACAATAGATACCAGGATGCCGATTAAGGCTACAACCAAAAGAACTTCTATGAGAGTGAAGCCTTTTTGTTTTTTGTGAAATAATTTTAACATCAGTTATCCCCTTTAGCTTAACGTACTTACCAGTTACTATAATAAAACCATTAGCATTATACAACCTAAATCTACGGAACCAACTGTGAGCTACTAATAATTATAGTTGGTGAAACCTGGCTGGTGATGGTGGTGAGTTTTCTGGTAGCGCTGTTTGATACTCCGCTTACTACGATAGTTTTTGATGGGGCAGCCCCAGTTACAGTGTAGTTGCAGCTAACAGCCGGTGCTACGGAAAGAGTCAAGTTATTGGTACCAGTGAAAGCATTATTAGCCGATATTAACGCTAGAGCGGTCTCCGTACAGCTATCCGCCGCATTGCGGGCGCGAGCGGCTTCTTCTGTCGCTTGAGCGGTTCTCAGCCAATCAGTCCCAAACATTAGTAGCGACGTTGCGATAACCGAACATACAACCATTATGACCAAGACTGTAATAAGCATTATGTAGCCGCCTGAATTATTAGTATTAGTTTGATTCATTTCTTAACGCCTAATAGTTACTGAAGTAACATAGTTTTTAGTGTAGTTGTACTCACTGCGGCCACTGTTATTGACATACGAAAGCGTGAACTGAACACGGACAGTACCACTTGTTACGCCGGCGGTTAAATTGTTGGCACTAAATCCACTGGATAGCACGCGGCTGTTGGTAAGCGACACCGCGCCGCTACCTTCGTTGACAGTAATCGCGCCAGCTGTTTGGGTAAATATGGTTGTGACGGCGGAAGGCATGGTAAAAGTTAAGGTACCACCTGTCGCGCCAGCAATAGGTAAGGTCACGGCAGTTGCATTTTGCCCAACTTCTTCAATTAATGATAAAACCTGGTTCGCCTGCTGGTCTACCTCGGTAATAACATTGTTTTTTGTATTAGCCGCCAGCATATTTACCAAAAAGCCAGAAATTGCTAAAAGCAATGTTGCGACTATGGCTATATACAAGACAACCTCAACAAGTGTAAAACCGGCTTGCTTGCTCCTCACGGGTTTCTCCAAAAAGCAAAATCAAACGGTTGCGAAGTAGCTTGGCCCAGCGTGGTCTCGAGTGCCGCCCCGCCATCGGCGTTAGACCAAGTAAAAGCGGGGGTGGCTGACATGACCAAACGCTTGGCAAAAAGATCATTATTGGCATCGGAAAGCGCGAACAGAAGTCGGTCTTTGTTTTTGGGGTCGGCCTCGATCGTATACCATTTTTGGGCCGTCGCGAAAAGAGGGGTCGGAACCCAGTCGGTCTGAACACCAAAATTCGTACCCGAATAGGTCCAATAATTAACAGCTGTGGAGGCTGAGTCATTATAGATGACAATGCCTCTGGTGGTAGCGCCGTTTATCAACCAGCCAACTGTTACCAGTTTGGTGCCGGCTAAAGGAGTTCCCGACGCCACGTATCTGTTGGCGCAACCTGTACACGACGCCAGCCAAGCAGTGCCATTCCACTGTTGCTCTTGAAGGTCACTTCCACCGTTGCCAATTGACGCGAAAAGCATTTGATCGGTGTTTGGATTGGACGCCAAGTCCAGGTTGGTGGCATCATCCGCCAGTAAAGGTATTGCTGTAGCCGCACTCCAGGTACAGGCTGACGTCCCTCCGACGCAGTTGGAATACCGTGAGCCATTTGTGCCATTTGCCCCAAGCGAATTTGCCCAAACAACCACTACGTCCCCTGAAAGCGATTCGTATTCAACGTCAAAGTCGTCAACGTCCTGGGCGGTAGTTACAATTTCTAGCGATATCTCAAGCGCGGTGGTACGCTGTGTCCAGGCAGTTCCACTCCACACGGCGGCTTGTAAATCACGGTTAGCGTCTGCCCAAATGGCGGCAATATTGTTTGAGGCAGATCGTTTGTCCCAGGCAACTTTTACCCATTGAACTATTCCGGTGGTTCCCGGAGAATCAAAAACCGTAGCCGCCGACCAATTAGTAGTGCCGCAGGCCGACGCGCCTGGTTTTGTCCTATAGGCCAACTCGTTCGTCGCGGCATTGGTAGAGTACAAAACTATGGCATCACCAGAGCTTGTTTCGTAGGCGATATCAAATCTTTTGGTTGTTCCTGTACCACCAATTGACACTGACCAGTCTTGACTCCAAGATGTGCCATTGTAACACAGAACACGTAGAGTGCCGGTGGCGTCAGTATAGCCAGCGATTGCCTCCCGTTTGGTTGGTGATGTACGTACCACGAAGTTTCTACCCAGGGCGCCAGTAATCGTCTGGGCTTCGGTGCTAAAGATATTTGTGCTATCGGTATAACCGCGAGTTCTGGGGGTGGTGGTAGGAGCTGTCACGCCGTCCCCGTAGACCAAAATACCATTGTCGGTAGTAACGCTTGCCACGCGCCAATTTGTGAGCTTACTGGTCATAGTAATTGTCCCCGTGCGTTGCGGGTTTTGTTGCCAGGCGACAGAAATGTCAATACTACGTGTAACAGCGTCAGGGCTGGTAATTGTAATTGTTCTGGTGTAAAGCCCATCAACAGTATCTGGTGCTCCTGCCAATGTCCATTTGTTGCCCGAAATTGCCAAGCCATAAGTTCCAGGCGTCAGCAAACTAAAGTTTTCATCACGAATGGCACGCATGGCTTCACTGCCTTCTTTGGCGATGTGCGCCGCTCTGGCTCTCTGACCGCCCAATAATGTGCTCTGCCCGGCGTAAATAATCGCACCAGTGACTGCCGTTACCAGCAGTCCAAAAACAGCCACTGCCAATAGGGCTTCTACTAGCGAAGCCCCCTGCTGGGAATGTATACTGAACTTACGCGAAATCCCTGTCAATCCAGCACCACTAGGAACGACCATAACTCCTTTTTCTGCTGTCATAGTATCTTTGGATACTCTTCCATCAGATAAAAGAAGTTCTGAATCTTTCCTAGATGATTCTAGTTTTGACGAGGTTGCGCGTAAGTCCAGTTTAATATTCAACGGAGCCTTTTGCATTGACGGTTGTTACCTTTGTTACGTTATCGTTTAGTAGCGTTGTACTTCCTGTTACGCTTGGGGCGGCCGAAATTTTATTATAGACAGTTTCATCTACGCCACTAATGCTAATCGCACTGGATATAACGAACACTTCATCATAGGCAGGATCACGTAAGGCGTAGCTAGAACCCGCTACGGATCCCATGAAAACTGTTACTGATCCGGTTTGAATTTTTACACCCCAGGTTTGATCATTTATGGACGAGCGGGACAATTGTTGACTTCTGCGGTGGGCCTGAACCAATGATTGTTGAGCAACTTGCAGGTCATTTGACCTTTGCAACCGCGCCAAGACTGGCGCGGAAAACCCAGCCATCAAGCCAATCAATACCGTAACTAACAACATTTCCAAAAGTGTAAAGCCTCGTTGATTAACATTCACTGGATTAATTCCTTAATTTGGTGTTTACGGTCTGTATCCAGCCTTCTTTTTGGTCAGCCAGGACTATTTTGTACCAATCTTTTTGTACCTCTGTGTATTTGTACGTTTCGCCGTTGTCTGGGGTAGACAATACTTCGCTGGATGGATCTGGCGAGGCATAGACTTTAACGCCTGCGGATTGGATAGAAACTATTTCTATTTCTTGCGAAGTGGTGGGTTTAGCTACTGGAGTAGTGTTTGAGCTGGCTTGAGTATCGTTGTTAAGATTACCGACCAATCCATAAATAGGTACGATTACCGCCAGGGCAATGCCAACCACGCCCAGCCACACAAAAACTAACAACAACGGTTCTAGCATTTGGGTCAAATTATCGGTAGAAGATTCTGTTTTCTTAGAGTATCTGTCGCCAATTTCTTGTAAGACAATTGGCAGTCTGCCCGATCGCTCACCTGTGGTTATCATCTCCAGCACCGGTCGCGGTATTAGCCGATCGATTCGTCTCATGGCGTGAAAACTATTCTCTAGGGACATGCCGTTTTCTATATCAGCGTTGATTG
>CAYIDS010000048.1:0-5307 GCA_964362185.1 uncultured Saccharimonas sp. (SeqCode) | reverse complement strand
ATTCCAGGGTGATACTGCTTAGGAGCGAAAACTGTTTATATTCTAGAGGGGTAGCGTAGCTACACCGATAGAAGATAGACAGTTTGTAGCCCTGCAGGATTAGTCTGGGATGGTGGGAAGGTGTGTAAGTCGTATTAATAGTGCCTTTCGCGCTTATGCTGTGGCATAATACTATTATGACCGATGAGTCCGCAGTACCAACTCAAAATGCCGAACTGGAGCGTGAACGTCTAACAAGTCTTATTAACAGTATGGGAGACGGCGTCATAGCCATCGACGAGAGGGCAAGAGTTCTGCTGTATAATGGTGCCGCTCTAAACATCCTGGATGTCAACAGTTCGATGGCTGGTAAGTTAATTGATGAGGTACTGAATTTAGTAGATAAAAACAATCAACCGCTAGACATTCGACAGATTGTGCTGACAACAAAAACCTCTACCGCCTACCGGCAATGGCGTTTTCGCTATCCCGATGGAGAAACAGTAAATCTGTACATCAGCATCGCGCCGGTAAGAGGCGGCTATGGCAAAGAGACTATGCGAGGGTACGTTATTTTACTGCGTGACATCACAAGAGAAATGTCACTCGAGGAAGAACGTGATGAGTTTATTGGCGTGGTCAGCCACGAACTGCGCACGCCTATTGCCGTGGCTGAAGGTAACGTCAGTAATGCCATGTTGTTAATAGAAAGGAATGGCGACTTAAACATGGTAAAAGAAGCTCTTAAGCAAACTTATGCCCAAATCGTGTTTTTGTCGGGTATGATTAATGACCTGTCAACTCTTTCCAGAGCCGAACGGGGCAAGTTGAGTGTCGATATAGAGCCAATCAACGTGGTCGAACTTGTAACAGAAATTAGCACCAGCCACGCTCGTGACGCGAGGCGAAAAGGGCTGGAACTTAAGGTATACCTGGACCCAACGCTCGAGATATTACAGTCAAGTAAGCTGTACGTACGTGAAATTCTACAAAACTTTGTTACTAACGCCATCAAGTACACCGAGAAAGGTCATATCATCTTGGGCGCGAACGCAAAACCAAGCGGAGTTGAATTTTACGTGTCAGACACTGGCATTGGTATCAATAAAAGTGATCAGGAAAGAATTTTTGACAAATTTTTTCGTAGCGAAGATTACCGCACCAGGCAAAATAATGGCACCGGACTAGGGCTATATGTAACTATGAAACTGTCGCGGTTACTGCACGCGGACATAAACGTAGACAGCGAGCTAAACAAAGGATCGACCTTTACTATTTTTATTCCAAATCTTAAATAACATCCCACAAGCGATTGACAATTATCGGTATAGGTGATATAATGGTTGCATTAAGGTGAGGTATTTGTTTTGAGGTTACACAAAAGCCGTTTTAGTAAAGTTACTGTATCTGTTTTGTCTCTGTTTTTGGCAGTGCTATTAACCATTCCTAGTTTGTTAGGCCTCGGCATAGTTAATGCTGGCTCAAACCCTAACAGCGACTATTCTGATAACCAGAAATATCGTAATGATAGCCTGATAGTTAAGCTCAAAGATTCCGCAGAGCTGGAACTAGACCAAACCAGCAATTTTGCTCCTAAAACCAACAAACTAGATACTAAAGTCAAGGCTAGCAAACTAAATGATACGTTAAACGTTTCAGGCAAGCAGAAAGTAGAAAAACTTGCACGTCAGTCTGCAAATTCCTCGTCTGTTAACACAAACGTGAGCCAAGCACTCAGCCAGTACTATGTAGCTACTGTAGCGCCCCAGGCGAACATGCAGGCTTTAGTAGGCAAAATTGCATTGCTAGACAGCGTGGAAACAGTTTACGCAGTTTCTAAACCAGCACCAGCCCCTACCGTAAACAACTACACCAGTTTGCAGAAGTACCTAAAGGCTAGTCCTGTTGGGATTGACTCAGCATATGCCAAAACTATTCCTGGTGGAAACGGTAGCTCAGTTCGGATAATCGACCTTGAATACAGCTGGAATGCTGCCCATGAAGACTTATCCAAAGCGGTGTCTACCTTGGTAAAAAATGGCACCCCAGTTGATCCGTTTAATGATAACAACCACGGTACGGCCGTACTGGGTGAAATAATTGCCACTGACAACACCACTGGTGTGACTGGTGCAGTCAGCGGAGCAGCGCTGTCTCGTGTAAACACCTATAATGCCGAACGCGGTTGGGATATAGTGGGTGCTTTGCAGACTGCCGCTGCCCAGGCTCTCCCTGGCGACGTCATACTTATCGAACAGCAAACGTGGGCTCCAAGCAGTGTTGGCGGTTACGCCCCCGTAGAGTGGGAACCGGCTATATATGACGCTATAAAGGCTCTCACCACTAGTGGTGTAAACGTTGTAGAAGCGGCTGGTAACGGTGGCCACAACCTAAACGATACCGCTGTATGGGGCACAACGTTCCCTATGGGCAAAGTTAGTTCTGGTGCTGTGATTGCTGGTGCAGGTTCTGCTTGTGCCGCACCGCTGAATGCCCGACTGTACTTTAGCAATTACGGTTCACGAGTTGAACTGCAAGGTCACGGAGAATGTGTAACAACAACTGGTTATGGTTCGCTAGAAACAGGCAGCACACCAAACGGTGCATATACGTCTAACTTTAACGGCACAAGTTCGGCTGCTCCAATTGTAGCCGCAGCAATAGCCTCACTAAGCTCTGCATATGAAACTCTCAACCCAGGCAAAGTACTAACACCTACACAGATTCGCACTACTTTAATCCAGACCGGCACACTGCAAAATACCAGTATTGGAACATTGAGCGGAAATATAGGTCCGCTACCAAACCTAAACCGAGCTCTCGGTACACTTACACAACCTGCTGACACAACTGCTCCAACGGCACCAGTACTTACTGGAAAATTGCTAAACGGCAAGCCTAAACTGACCTGGACTGCTAGCAAAGATAACGTAGCTATAAAAAAATACTGGGTATTCCGAAACGGTGTCCTCTACGCCAAGACTACTAGTCTGACATATACTGACATAAACATTGCCCGAAGGACTAAATACATCTACTACATCAAGGCCGTCGATACGAGCAACAACAAGTCAGTTGCTTCAAATTCAGTCGCTCTGACTACAAATTAGACATAACAGAGAACCCAGTTGACGGTGTAACTTTAATGGAGTACTATTGACATAGACACATCTACAATATTGTAGGTGTTTTTTAATGATCGAGGAGTCAAAGTGGCACAGCAACAACCGAGCAAAAGACGAGTCATAGCTAAAAATACCGAAACCTTGCGTCAGAAAACGCAAAAACAAGCGGACAAAAAGCCCAAACGCCGCGTGCTGAGAAATACGGCATCTCGCGTAACCGCACCGTTACGCACTTTGAAGCCCTTGGGTAAACCGTTCCAAGCAAAGCCTGTACGAAAAACTGCCCGGATTGTAAGTTTGATTATCTGGCCACGTTTTTTTCGCGGAGCCTGGAAAGAACTTCGCCTGGTCGTCTGGCCGTCGCGCAAAGAAACCTGGCGGCTGGCAACGGCCGTGTTTATATTTGCTATTGTCTTTGGAATTATTGTCGCAATTACAGATTTTGGACTTGATAAACTATTTAAAAACGTGATCTTGAAATAAGAAGGAGACTACTGGAATGACCAAACGATACGATACCAACAGACACTGGTATGCCATACACACCTACAGTGGATACGAGGAAAAAGTAGCCGAATCTATTCGTCAGCGAGCAGACAGCCTAGACATGAAAGACAAGATTTTTCAGGTGCTAGTGCCAAAAGAAAAGATGATTGAAGTTAAAAACGGCAAACGCAAAGTAGTTGAAAAGCGTATTTTTCAGGGTTACGTCATGGTAGAGATGAAGATGAGCGAAGACGCCTGGTACATTGTGCGAAACACGCCGTCTGTGACTGGCTTCGTTGGTAGCGGCAGTGAACCGTCGCCGATTGAAAACGAAGAGATGGAAAAAATAATGAAACGAATGGGAAGAGCCGAGCCAAAACACAAGATTGACTTCAAAATAGGTGAAGTAGTCAACATCACCGATGGTCCCTTCAAGGGCTTTGATGGCTCAGTCAACGAAGTTGACACTCAAAAAGGCAAACTTAAAGTGCTGGTCAACATGTTTGGCCGTGAAACCCCAGTCGAACTTGATAGCTTACAGGTAAAGAGAGTATAGTTATATTACAACTAAGAAATAAGCTCAACATATTAGTAACTAGTTAGTATGGAACATCTGGAAGTACAAGTTCAATCTACGGAGAGAAGGCCACTAAGAAAGATGGGTCTTAGGTTAGTTTCGACAATTCTAATGCTCGGTTCAAGTGTTTATATTGCTGAGGAGTTTGCCAAAGGGGAATTTGATGCTAAGGACGCGTTGATTGGTGGATTTATCTTTAGCGTTGGGCTAGGGTTTGAAGCCTCACAAGCAGGCAAACAAATGTTTAATGATCTTGAAGCTCAGTTAGACAGTAATCTCGAGTCAACAGCTGGACAAACAGAGTAAAGATTGCTAAAATAACCCCGTTACGCACGTTTGATTGCAATGCTTCGGCAATCACATGCAAGAGGAGAAATATATTATGGCTGTAAAAGTCGCAAAAGCTAATTTAAAGATGAAATTAAAAGGCGGGCAGGCCAACGCCGCGCCGCCGGTAGGAAGTACCCTGGGTCAATATGGTGTCAACATGATGGATTTCATAACACCATTTAACGAACAGACAAAAGACCAAATGGGCAAAAACGTGACAGTTCACATTGCTGTATACGAAGACAGAACAATGAGTTTTCGTGTTGTTAGCGCACCAACTGATGACCTTATTCGTGACAAACTTGGCATCCAAAAGGGTTCTGGCAAGCCAAACAGCGAAAAGATCGCGAAGAAGCTAACTGACACCCAACTAAGCGAAATTGCTGAAGTTAAGGCCAGCGACATGAATACCGATGACATTCCAGCCGTCAAAAAAATGGTAGCCGGAACCGCCCGCAGTATGGGCGTGGAAATAGCATAACAGAGCACTAATTAATTTGTGGGAGGCTGCAAACCAGCCGCTAGTACCACGAAGGAGAAATCATGGCAGAAGCCAAAAAAACACCAGTAAAGAAAGTAGCAAGCAAGTCTAAAGGTTCAACGGTCAAAGAAACCTCGACGCTTAAAAAACCAACTGCCATAAAAAAGGCAGACATAGTTGAACCCGAAGCCGTGATTAGCCCCGAACAAAACACTCAAGCCGATGAAACGCGTGAACCAGAACCGATGGAAGAAAAAGCGACCGCAAAAGCCGGCAAACGAAGCGAAAAGGCTCTGAGGGAAGCCGAAGCCAGGTTGCTCAAAGAAGAG
>CAYIDS010000047.1:0-5309 GCA_964362185.1 uncultured Saccharimonas sp. (SeqCode) | reverse complement strand
CGCCCACGAATGGCTGACTGAATCGTTTGGGGGGCTTCATAGATTTCTTTGAGCATAAAGTGTGGGAACTCGCCAAGCTGGCTACGCTGGATGTCAAAATCAAGCTCTTCTGCTTGGTGAATAACCTCGACTTCGCGTTTGATATTTTTGACTTGGATAGCTTCTTTGGTAACAGTGGCTATATCGTAATCGTCCAGGAATATTACTTTTTTGGTGTATTCCATAATGGCCGTTGGATCGCTGGCAACATAGTGGCTACCTTTGCCAACCCCAATTATTAAAGGGCCCCCTAGTCGGGCGACATATAATTTGTCTGGCTCGTTGCTGTACACGACCGCAATGGCGTACGCACCCTTCAAAACTTTAATGGCTGACTCGAAGGCTTCGAAGAAAGCTTTGTGTTTTTTGAGGTAAAAATCTATGAGGTGTGGGATGACCTCGGTATCTGTCTCAGAAACAAACTCGTAACCATCTTTAGAAAGTTTTTGTTTTAACTCCTGATAATTTTCGATTATGCCGTTATGAACCACAAAAATAGATTTTGCTTTGTTGAAATGCGGGTGAGCATTAGCGATCGTCGGCGAACCATGAGTTGCCCAACGAGTATGGCCGATAGCAACTCGGGCATCTTTAAATATCTTGTCATTAACTACTTGTGCTTCCAAACCCTCAACTCGCCCAACTTGCTTGGCGGTGAAAGGTTTGCCACCATTAATCGCCGTTATTCCAGCCGAATCGTAGCCACGGTATTCCAAGGCCTTAAGCCCGCCAATAACTGGTCCTAAAGCTGATTCATTCCCTATATATCCGACGATTCCACACATTTATTGCAACCTTTCTTTTAGTAGATTTTTTAATTTGTCTTGGAATTTGGTTGTAGAAAATGATTCAGCGAACTTTGAAATATCAGACGAGCTGTAGTCCTTAAGTTCAAAAGTTTTCAGTGCTGACGCCAGAGATTCTTGTGATTGCTTTTCGAAAAACAGGCCAGTTTTGTTTGGCACAACGTAGTCAAGCGCACCTCCAGCTTTGTAGGCAATCACTGGGGTACCGGCCGCCAAAGCCTCTACAGGTGTAATGCCGAAATCCTCAAACGCGGCCAATATAAATGCTTCTGCGTTCGACATATACTGAACCACTTCTTCATCTGTAGCGTTAGTGATAAAAGCAACATTTTTGCCAGCGCGCCTTACAAGCCTGCTGTGCTCAGGTCCCTTGCCAATAACTGTAAGTGGTAGATTTAGCTTAGTGCAGACATCAACAATAATATCAACGCGCTTGTAGGGCACTTGCCGTCCAACAGTCAAGAATCCACTACGTTTCGTAATTGCTTGACTGGCAAAACGATCAACATCAACCGGCGGGTGAATCACGACCGAATCCCTGCCGTAGTATTTCTTTATGTCGTGCTGAATGTGCGTGGAGTTGGCGATGAAATAATCTGGGCGCTGGGATGCTTTTTTATCCCACCACCGCAAAGGCCCAAGCAAAAGCTTCAGACCGATACTTGCAAAAGGCCCAAAACCGGGATGTTTTAAATAGTAATCATGGTGACGCCAGTAAAAATGAGTAGGGGTGTGACAATAGCAAATGTGTTTGGTAGTCTTGGGCACCTTGATGCCTTTGGCCTCGCCGTTTCCAGTGCTGCTTATAACAAGGTCGTAGTCTGATAGATCTAAGTGGGTGAACCACCAAATTCGAAGTAAGGGTATAAATTTTCGAATTCGGCCAAGTGATTGCAGCCAACCAGTTACCGCTTTGTTGTCTAACTTTTCACGCCATTCATCGGTGCAGTAGGATGTGTAGATCGGGGCTTCCGGAAACATTTTGTGCAGCTCCAAAACCACCAGTTCGGCACCGCCACCAACAAGCCAATCATGCACAATGGCCACTTTTAATTTTGACAAGTCCTTCATTAGCTACCCTGGAAGATTACGCGGATGGTTTTGACAAGTATGACTATGTCCATCCAGAAGCTCCAGTTTTGGACGTAGTAAACGTCTAATTGTCTGCGCTCATCAAAACTGATATTTTTGCGCCCCGAAACCTGCGCTAGCCCAGTGAGACCGGACTTTACACTTAATATGGCGTGACGTTTTTCGTAAGCACTTAGTTCCTCCGGTATTAATGCTCTGGGACCAACCAGACTCAAATCTCCCTTGATAACGTTAAATAGCTGAGGTAATTCGTCCAGACTAGTGCGTCTTAAAAATTGGCCAAAGGGGGTTGTACGTGGATCTTTTTCCAGGAAATCACCGTTTTCACGGTATTTTTTTGCAAGTTCTGGTTTTCCTATTTTCGCGAAAGCTTCCTCCGGAGTAGTGCCATCGTATTTTTTGTACTGCGAGCGAAACTTGAATACTCGGAATTTATTATTAAAACGGGTTAGGCGGGTTTGGCGGAAGAACACGCCACCACTAGAAAAGAAATTTATTACCGCTACCAGTAGCATGATTGGTGAAGTTAAAACTAGCAAAATGCTAGCCAATACTATGTCAAAAACTCGCTTTATTATTCGTCCCCAGCCAAGCAAGGGAGTTTGGTGGACAGCTATAACTGGTACGGATGAGCGGAAAAGCTCGACTTCTATGTTGCCTACAAATAACTCGGTGTTACCAGGTATGAAACGGTAGGCAATATGGTTGGACTGGGCAAAACTTAGAATGTCGTTGTTTTTGTCGCTATCTGCATATAGCTCTGTCTGGACAATGCTATGAATCGCCTCAACCCCAACATGCTTACAGGCCACCTCAAAAGAAGTGAAAGTTTTTATATCTTTGTGTTCAAGAGATTGACCACCGACTATTCCGACAACTTTGTAGCCAGACAAACTGCTGTCGTACAAAGAATCGGCTAATTCACTAGCTATAGTGGTGTTGCCCATAATCAGGACGTTGGTGATACCGTAGCCGTAGCGGAAGGAAATAGTCCTAAGCAAACGGGCCAAGTTGCGGAAAATTACCAAAAGTATGAAAGCCAAGATAAAACCGTAAATGGGCACGAGTTTGGCGGGAAAGATTGGTTTTACGGATAGAAAGTTCCAAAATATTACAAAAAG
Source organism: uncultured Saccharimonas sp. (SeqCode) (assembly GCA_964362185.1). Lineage (GTDB taxonomy): Bacteria > Patescibacteriota > Saccharimonadia > Saccharimonadales > OMJO01 > CAYIDS01. The sequence continues at coordinate 2,251 of CAYIDS010000047.1, read as the reverse complement.
CAGGCCAATGAATGAACCGACAAATAACCGCCCAATTTCTATGAAACGCTTTTCATAAATACGGTTTTCATAGAGCCCAAGGAGTGTGAATATAAGTATCCAGAAGGGCAAAAGAACCAGGAAAATCCGCAGGTACGTGCTGGCTGACACTGCCGCCGCCAGCGGGCGTGAATCTATCGAAACGCGCAACACAAAAGCGCCCCCGAATGCCACCAGCAGCGCTAAAAAATCGCCTATTACCAAAAATACATTGTATAGCAGAGAAGCGTTATTTTTCATCTATACTAGATTGTAACATTATGATCATAGCGAAGAAGACAGCCAAACATACCAGCCTCGTCAACATCAGCGCCACTGTAGTAATGGTAGTGATGGCTGTGTTGCCTTTCCACGGCTTTTTTACATCGTGGGTAGGTTCAAATATTGGGCATCTGGATCTGATAAGAATATGGAAGGAGATTGTACTATTTACGCTAGTCCCAGGCCTAATCTATGTGGCTTGGTCTGATGTTCGGCTAAGGCAGTGGTTCAACAGGAGATGGCTTGTTCGCGCGGTCTTGGCCTATACAACGCTACATTTTTTGCTTGCCTGGTTGGCCTATACTCGTGGTGAGGTTAATCGTGTAGCTTTGATATATGGGCTGATTATCAATCTTCGTTTTTTTGGGTTTTTTATATTGGTGATCATTATCGCTGGCAAGACTGAGGTGCTACGCAATCGTTGGCGAAGTTATATTTTGCTGCCAGCTCTGGTTGTAATTTCTTTTGGTTTGTTGCAACTGGCTCTGCCCCATGATTTCCTAAGGCATTTCGGTTACGGATCCTCAACAATTCCGTCTTTTCAGACAGTAGATCAAAAATTGTCGTTTCGGCGAATCCAGTCCACACTCCGCGGAGCGAATCCGCTGGGGGCATATATGTTATTCATCCTACCCCTGTTGCTACTTGTGCGCGGCAAAGCACAGCGGCTATTAGCATTAGTTTTGGGGGCAATTGTGATGTTCTTTTCGTACTCACGCAGCGCAGTGCTTGGGCTACTGGCAACAGCTATGTTCTTGGTTCGGCCGTTAGTAGTTTGGGGAAAACGAACGGTTTTTGTTATCGCACTGGGCGTAGTGGGTGTGGCTCTGGCAATTTTGGTAGTGAGGGATAATAATATCGCCCAAAATACGTTTTTTCACACCGATGAAACATCAAAATCTGCCGTTAGTTCAAATTCAAATCGCTTAAAAGAGATGAAAAAAGGAGTCACTGACGTACTCCGTGAGCCGCTTGGTAGAGGCCCAGGTACGGCAGGGCCAGCGTCATTTCGCAACGATTACCCAGCCCGCATAGCCGAAAACTACTTTATCCAAATTGGTCAAGAAGTTGGCATATTGGGTTTGGGGTTATTTTTGACGATACAATTTTTCATCTGTCAAGCACTATGGAAAAATCGAAAAGACGCTCTATCAAAGGTCATGTTGGCACTACTAATTGGCCTAAGTGTGGTGAATCTTGTGTCCCATGCCTGGACGGATGATACCGTCTCGTATCTGTATTGGGGCTTAGTCGCCGTGGCATTGTCGCCTGCTTTTACTGGACTTACGAAAAAGCTCCCCCATCCCAAAACCAAATAATCTCGGCCAATAGCAGTTTGTCTTCTCTCTATGTAGCTAAGACTACCTCTCTCTTCGAGCCTGAGCGACGAGGCTCAGGCCTCAGAGTCGAATGGCCTTCAGATAAACCACTCTCTGCTCGAATTTATTTACCCTTGGAACGTGGGATTTTGCGTAAGTCCAGTATACTTAGGCAAAGAGAATAAAGATTATGTTTCATTTCAAGAAGAAAGAACAAAAAGAAGTAAAAAGGGTAACCGAATACCTTATCAGTGGGGGCGCATACTTCTGGTCTGGCTACCTCATGTTCTTTTTGCTTGACAGGGGCGCGCATTGGAACTTATGGTGGGCAAAGCTACTCGCTAATATAGCTGGCTGGCTAGTCAACTACACTTTGCAACGCTACTGGGTTTTTAAAAACCCGCAACTCGCCAAGCACCAGACTGAAGTCACTATACGCTACGCAATCATTACGCTGGTTGATTTTGTGCTGGACTATCTCATTGTCGCCTCGTTGAAGAACTTAGGCCTTACTCCATACATCGGACAATTCGTATCATCAGGTTTCTTTACTTTCTGGAATTATATCTGGTATCGGTGGTGGGTTTTCCCAGACACGTTCAAAAAGATGCGACCAGTCCAACGTAGTGAGG
>CAYIDS010000046.1:0-5356 GCA_964362185.1 uncultured Saccharimonas sp. (SeqCode) | reverse complement strand
TTGATAGGTTTCGCTTGTTAAAAGGACTGGCGGGGAGTTGTTTTCTGGTTTTTCTTTTTGGTGACGATTTTCGTGACTTAGTTACATTTCTTGCAGTTACAGTTTTTGCCATCTGACTAATCTCGCTATATTAAACATTAGTACAATAATACCCCCCTTACTTAATTAATCAAAATCCAATAAAGGGATGCGGCCTGAGGTTTTTGACTGACTGGCTAACAGACTGACAGATGGATGTGAATTAACTGATTGACTGATTGACATTATTTCGTCGCCTGTGGTTCAATACGCTTATACTTTATGTCTACCGCGCAAAGAAACTCAAAAACTCATAGAAGTTGGCTTCATTCCAGAGTTACCAAAACGGCTGAGATCCATTTTGTGTTTGCGTTGGCATACGTAATTCAGATCATGATTTACGACGCCTGGAAACTCATCAATCCCGAGACAGTACTGCTTCGTTGGCTGATGGTGGCTTTGGTACTTCTGGTCAGCACGACTGTCTGGTATCTGGCACATGCCAAAGCAAATTCTCTGAACAGCTATAAAACGCTGGTTTGGGCGTTAATATTAGTCGACATAGCTATGGCATCTTTCAATGTTTATACCCAGCGAGGAATGGCCAGCAGGGCAGTGGCACTATATGCGATCCCCCTGATTGTTTCGGCGGTTCTAATGAGCCGGGCCGCTCTTCTGACGACAGCTTCACTGTGTATCACCGCTTATACAACGACCGCCGTCAGTTACTTTGTTTTGAATTTCAATGAAGGTTATAAAATTGAATTGTACGGAGAAGTCGGCTCATATAGCATTCTATTTTTGATACTAACCGCTCTTCTGTGGGTAGTGATACGCCCACCTCGGACAAGCTGACATCATTTTTGGTTACGGTTTCTTGCGTAACATCAAGCGCAGATTGGATAGATAATGTCTTGGGTTTGTCGTCGGGTGTGCCTTCAAGTAAGCTATGTGGCTATCAACGAAAGAAATGCGATTTTTCGGCCAAATAGCAGTATTGGCACGATAAGCAGACTCCGTCACCAACCTGGGATCTGCTTCCATTATTTCTAGCGCGTCGACTAGCTCTGATTCGTCCATAGCAATTTCCGTCATGACTTAGCGGTTTTAGGCTTCTTTTTCTCTTTTCGGCCTTTGTCTTTTGCCATAACTATCCTCCCGTTTAACATCAGTATACTCTGTTATGACCGGAAAACCTATTTTGAGCGGATTCTTGGCTAGACAAGCAACGTTTCTTATGCTATTATTAAGCTAATTGTTTTATGAATCCGGGTTAGTGTGACGTAGTTACTCGATTTCATTGGGCAACCGAAGCATTAAACTAACCGACAGGATTCTTTTTTTATGTACAGACAACAAAAACGTATTGGGCCGAGTGGCTCTCGTCGTGGGCTAAGCTATTCTTCCGTCAGCCGACGTCCTAGAACTGCCAATAGAGGCGGGCGCCGACAAAACCTTGACCCTAAGCGCTTTATTAAAATCGCCTCGCCGCAGACTGCGATTGACTATCAAGCCGCTAACTCCTTTAACGACTTTGCGATTGACGATCTGCTCAAGCAAAACGTTGCTACTCGCGGCTACGACTCACCCTCACATATTCAGGACATGTCTATCCCCGTGGCATTATCTGGCAAGGATGTAATTGGCATTGCCAACACGGGAACTGGCAAAACAGCTGCGTTCGCTATTCCACTACTCAACAGTATTATCGGTAATAAGAATAATCGAGCCCTCGTTATCGCGCCAACAAGGGAGCTGGCCGTACAAATAGAGGACGAGATTCGACAGTTTGCTAAGGGTAGCGGCCTTTTTGGCACGCTACTGATTGGCGGAGTCCCAATACTGAAGCAACTTCGTGATCTTCGGCAGAAGCCAGAAATTGTCATTGGTACGCCAGGACGGATTAAAGATCACGTCCAACGTGGCGAGCTAGAACTTCGTACCTTTAATATCGTTGTCCTTGACGAAGTTGATCGAATGGTCGACATGGGCTTCATTAACGATATCCGTTTTTTGCTGAATGGTTTGAACAAAGAGCGCCAGTCACTTTTCTTTTCGGCTACGCTCGATGCCAACTTAACAAGTCTGGTTGAAAGTTTTATGCGTGACCCCGTCATGATTTCCGTAAAAAATGGTGATACCAGTGATAATGTCCATCAAGACGTAGTTTACTTTGCCCACGCTAGCGAAAAAATCAACACCCTCCATGACATACTTAACAAGCCAAATTCCCGAAAAGTTCTGATATTCAGCGAAACCAAGCGGGGTGTTGAGCGCCTCAGCAATGGGCTACAGGAACATGGCTTTAAGGCCGAGTCGATCCATGGCAACAAATCGCAATCGCAAAGACAACGAGCCTTAAATAACTTCAGAGACAATCGCATTAACATTCTGGTGGCTACCGATGTGGCAGCTCGTGGAATTGACGTAGTCGATATCACTCATGTCATAAACTATGATATCCCAAATACTTACGACGATTATTCCCACCGCGTTGGTCGGGCTGGTCGCGGCAACAACACTGGTTATGCTTTGACGTTTGTTGAACAAGCCACTCAGACCAGTTATAGGTAGCTAATCTACAGATCAATTAGCTCGAAGCGGCAGAGCCTTTGCTGTATTTTGCTCTGACTTGGAACAATAAGTAAAAGCCAACAGCCGAGCCAAGCAGACCAAAGATAAAGCTGCCAAAACCACGCCCGTTGATAAATATCTGCACCACACCACCGCCCACATTAACCAGCGCGGCTAAGAATAATAGATCCCATCCTTTTCGGGAGCGAGTTACTAGATGTGGGTAGGCCATTAGCAATATAACGGCGTCTACTACAAGCATAATGACTCCCAGGTAGATGATGGTTTTGTCGTAACTACTGAGGGGGTTAGTGGCTGTGTATAACGCCACCAGATTACTAAGTCGCTCGGCGTAGCTTGTCAGTCGCCATAAACTCCAGGCTGCTATGAGCTGCAAAATACCAAATATCAGGGCTATATATGGCCATGCTTTGACTAGAGATTCCTTGCCGCTGTCTGGCATTGCCGGTAACCCTTTGAAGATGTCGTTTAATTTTGTTTCAATACTTTTTAGAGATGTCATATTTGTAGTCCTCCGTTAGTTGTATGGTTTCAGCATATTCCCAAACTTTACAACATGCAAGCATGGAACCAAGCCAGGTACAATATATGTATGGGAAAATTTGAAGATAATTACAAAAAGCTAAACAAGCAACAAAAAATAGCTATCGATACCACAGAAGGGCCTTTGCTTGTAGTCGCAGGCGCTGGGACAGGCAAAACTACTGTGATTGTCCAGAAGATCAATCGCTTGCTCGATGAAAAAGTAGATCCTGCGGCTATATTGGCTGTAACATTTACCGAAAAAGCAGCTGCCGAAATGCTAGACAGGGTACTTGATAACTTCGCAGGCTTACAGCCAGAAATTGCCATCACAACATTTAACGGTTTTGGCGAAAGCATACTGCGTGAATTCAGTAGCCATTTGGGAATCGGACGTAACTTCAAACTTCTTAGCGAACAGGCTCAGGTAGTATTTGTACGGGAACGAATAGACCGGTTCAATCTGGATTATTTTCTGCCGCTGACAGACATACCAGATGCAATTTTAGAAGATATTCTGAAGCTGTTTTCTTTGGCCAAACAGCATATTGTTTCTGCCGAGGATTTTATAAAATATGCTAAACACCTGCCTAGTAGCGACGAGCCCGAGCAACTAGAAAAACACCAGTACCTGGAACTGGCAAACGCCTTCCAAATATACATACAATTGTGCCGGCAAGAAAACGTGATAGATTATGACGATCAAATTTATCTTGTAATCCAACTACTGCGAAGTCGCCCAAATATTCAAAAGATTCTGCAAGCACGTTTTCACACTATTTTTATAGACGAATTCCAAGACACCAACCCAATGCAATCGTGCTTAATGGATATGCTGGTTGGCACCAGCCAAAATATAGTGGCAGTCGGCGACGACGACCAAAGTATTTACGGTTTCCGTGGGGCTACGCTTTCCAATATATTGAGTTTTAGTGATCGCTATCCCGCGGCCAAAGAAGTGGCACTGACAGAAAACTTCCGCTCCAGCCAAGCCATACTAGACTCTGCCTACAAACTGATTCAACACAACAACCCAAACAGACTTGAAACTACTTTAAATATCAATAAACGCTTAACTGGTCAGAAACCAGGTACGTCGCCGCAACTGAAGCGCTTTGAACAACATGGGGGAGAACTGGAGTGGTTAGCCCAAGATGTGGCTCGACGTATCGATGCTGGTGAATCACCCGGAAGCATTGCCATCCTAGCCAGAAGCAGGCAAACAGCGCGGGCTGTTCACGAGACACTAGATAGGGCGGGCGTGATCCACAAACTAATTGGCTATAAACAAGATCTATACAAGCAACCGGTTGTTCGTATGCTATGTGAGCTTTGCCGAACTCTAGCAGAACCACACAACAGCGAAAGTCTGCACCATACCCTAACTAGTGATATATTCGCCGTAGCCAACGAACTTGTGGCGCCATTTGCATCCAAAGCCAGAATTGAGCATGAACTTCTGGAAGATCTACTCTGGAAGTCCAAAAATTCAGCAGTCTCTAAGCCGCTAGAGCAAATTACAAATTGGCGCAAACATGCTGGCAGTATGAGTGTAGGCCGGTTACTGTACCAGGCCATAACAGATTCAGGTTATAAAGACCGTCTTTTGAAACTTGCCCCACAAGATGATGAGGCTGGTCTGAGCATGCAGGCATTGGCTCAATATTTTGACACTCTATGGGAGTTTGAATCTATCGCCATCCAACCGTCAGTTGCCCAGTATCTGATATCACTACCAGCCTTAAAATCCGCAGGTGAAGCAACCGATGACGGCACTTTAGAAATTGGTCAAGACGAAGTAAGTGTCATGACGGTACACAAAGCCAAGGGCTTAGAATGGGACACCGTGTATATCCCTGGTTGCACCGAGATGTCTTTTCCATCCAAAAACCAACCTACAGGCCTAAAATTGCCGGATGAGCTAAAGGCAAATTCTACTAGTCCAGCAGATGAACACTATGCCGAAGAAAGACGACTTATGTACGTGGCAGTTACTCGTGCCCGCGCCAACGTCACAATTAGTTTTTCAGACCACGGCAAATCTACCGCTAGCCGTAAGCCTTCACGTTTTATTGACGAAATGTTTGGTGAAGCAGCGGCCGAGTCAATCTCAACCACTAGTGTTGAAAATCAACAACAATCATTGCTTTTCGTACCCGTTATCACTCAACAGGAAATTGCCGTACCTAGTAGCATTTACGACGGGAAACAAGTACATTTG
>CAYIDS010000045.1:0-5389 GCA_964362185.1 uncultured Saccharimonas sp. (SeqCode) | reverse complement strand
CCGAACTATCTCACGTTGTGACTTTTGGGATGGTACCTGATGATCTTGAAAATGCCAAAAAAATCTGCAGTGATCCCGACAATATTGGGGGACCAAAAGTCGCTTGCAACATTGCTAATCTGAAACGTGGGCTCAATGGTGAATGGGACGGCTTTTACGCGACGATTGCCAAAAACATCGTTGAAACAAAGCTTAATTGCAAATCATTGGGCGGTAGACCAAAATTAATCTTGCGATTTGGACATGAGCATAACGGAAAATGGTACGGCTGGTCGTCTTATGGTGCGGAAGCATTATATAAGGATCTTTGGGTGCGAGCTCATGGTATTGTCAGCGGTATTCTTACTAAAGACACCGTTTGTGGCAATAACATCGCCTGGGAATTTAACGTGACCTACAACGCGGATATCGCCAAAGTAGAGCTGGCATATCCAGGAGACCAATACGTTAACGTAATCGGCCTAGATTTTTATGACCGAAGTTATACTTCGCAATTCAACTGTTTACAATGCCCACCGTTTAGTTTGCCTTCACGGGGTCCAGTAGTTCGTGAGCAAGCTTGGAACGACACGAAGCTTAAAATTGATAGTGTGCTAAACTTTGCCGATAAAAGAAATAAACCGTTGGGCATTAGCGAGTGGGCCATGTCGGCATCGCGTAAACAAAATGATCCAGCAAATTATTGGAGTGATGGTGGCAATAACCCCTATTTTCTACGACAAGTTCATGCCTGGGCACAAAACATTACCCAAACAGGCACCGCGCCTGCCGAGAAAAAACTCCTAGCCTACCTGATTTACTTCGAACGCGGTCGTGGTTCTTCCGTAGAATTGGATGGCGCGAGTGGAGCATATAAACTAAGCCCAGGCAATGATAATCTAAATATACCGGGAGTAAAGGGCGTTTTAAGCTATAAATTTCCAGGTGGTGTTTTAGAGTCAACTCGTTTTCCAAGCCTAGGCACAACTATGGGTGGGGCTGAGACTTATATATCACTGTTTGGTAGGCCGTAACTTCTTTATTTTTAAAAGTTTACCAGACTTGTCCACAAGCGGGTTGACTATTCACCCACCCCTGCTTATACTTACTTTAGATATAAACTAAAGGAGTCCACTGTGGCAACAGCAAAAAAAGTATCAATCAGGAAAAATCATTTAGTCTAAGTAATCCAAAAATCGCTTTAGCGGTAGTATTCGCTGTTGCTTTTGGGGCACTCGGAGTATACAAGGTTCTCAGTAGCAGTGCCGCTACGACCAATATAAGCGTCCACTATCTTAACCACAGTAGGGTATCTGCTATTAACAGCAAAGGTGTTAGCACCGTGAATGATAGTGGTATCGCATACCCTTTTAGTGAAGTAAGTCAGGTTGTAGCAGGAGGAGTTCTAATATATGATCCCCCGGCTCCGACATTTCCTGTCGTAAAAAAGATTTGTTTTGTAATGCGTTCGGCGGAGGGTAGTTCTGGCAAAACTGCTAAAGTGAGTATTATGGGACCTGATGCGCCAAAAGAAGTTTTTTTACCCGCAGTAGGCTATTATCGTGAATACTGCCTAGCGTCAAGCACGCTCGGTCAGGGATTTGGAGACTTTAACGTAAAACATGTCTCGGGTGGACCAGTAAACGTGTTGCACTCTGTACGGTATATTGACCAGAGCGCACTGCAGCAATTTTAATAGTTAATCTCTTTTCAATAGCACTGTGAACGCTTCACTTGGAATGTCGACTTTGCCGAAGCGTTTCAGGCGCTTTTTGCCTTTGGCTTGCTTGGCGAGCACTTTCTTTTTACGTGACACGTCACCACCGTACAGTCCGGTGGTGACGTCTTTGCGGTAGGCGCTTATGTCGGCTCGGGCTATGAATTTACCGCCAACACCAGCCTGCAGGGAAACTTGAAAGTTTTGGCGTGGTATGACGTCTTTTAGTTTGTCCACGACTTCTCTGCCCAAACTTTGAGACTCAGACCTATGCACCATGATACTAAGCGCGTCTACTCGCTCTCCGGCAACGTAGAAATCAAGTTTCACCAAATCTTCTGCCCGGTAGTCGTCCAAATCGTAGTTGAATGAACCATAGCCACTAGTCACACTTTTTAGTTGATCGTAAAAATCAGTTAGCAGGTTAGCAAGTGGGGCTTCAAACGCCACTAATGCTAGTTGTGCGTCTACGTAACTGAGGTTTTTTTGTAAACCACGTTTGTTTGATATCAACTGGATTACTGCACCGACATATTCTTTGGGTACAACTACTTCGCCCTTGATCCATGGTTCACGAATTTCTTGAATTTTGCTGACGTCTGGCAAGTCTGTAGCAGATTTTATGTCTAATTCTTCCCCACCTACAAGCGTAATTTGATAGTCCGTAGAAGGATTTGTAACTACCAACTCCAAATCATATTCGCGTTCCAAACGCTCACGCACAATTTCCATATGAAGAAGTCCTAAAAATCCTACTCGTACGCCAAAACCAAGCACCGGCGAGTTTTCTGGCGTAAACTGCAGAGCCGAGTCACTTAGACTTAGCTTCTCGATTGCGTCTTTGAGCAATTGGTAGCTTTCGTTACTTTCTGGAAAAAACCCTGCATAAACAAACGGTTTGATTTCTTTATAGCCGGGCAGTTGCTCTGAGGCAGGGCTAGAAACCAACGTCACCGTATCACCCACTTTAGCCTGTCGAGTACTTTTAAGATTGGTGACAATATAGCCAATCTCTCCTGTTTCCAGGGTATGACCCTGGACCATATCTGGTTGCAAGGCACCAACCTCAAGGGCTATGCCATTGGCGTTGGTGGCCATCATCTTGATCCCAGAATTTTTGGCAATACGACCATCAAACACCCGCACATACAAAATAACCCCGCGGTAATCATCATAATAACTGTCGAAAATAAGCGCCCGAGTAAATGTGTAATTTCCTTCTCTGCTAGAGGACAGTCCTCTAGCAGATGGGGCTGGTATGTCTGCAATTATGCGGTCAATTACTTGGTCTACTCCTTGACCGGTTTTGGCGGAAATATGCAAAATGTCTTCTGGCTTACAGCCAAGTAGACTAACAACCTCAGCACTTACGCGCTCTACATCTGCTGCCGGTAAATCGATTTTATTTAGAACGGGTATTATAGTCAGCTCAGCTGCCATGGCCAAATATACATTGGCGAGTGTTTGCGCCTGAATGCCTTGGCTGGCGTCAACAACCAAAATTGCTCCTTCGCAAGCAGCTAAACTACGAGAAACTTCGTAGCTAAAATCCACATGCCCAGGAGTATCAATCAAGTTCAATTGATAGGTTTGAGGGATGTCTTCGACTCTGAGGGATGAGCCCTCAGGCTCAGACTCGAATGAGAGGTTTGTCTTCGACTCTGAGGGATGAGTGTGCTGCGTATTTGCATCTGACTTCCCCCTCAGCCCTTCCCCCTCAGCCCTGTATTGCATGCGTACTGGCGCTAATTTTATAGTAATGCCTTTTTCGCGTTCCAGATCCATTTTGTCTAAATACTGGGCTTTCATGGCTCGCTTCTCAACAGTTCCCGTCAATTCCAGTAGACGATCGGCAAGCGTACTCTTGCCGTGGTCTATGTGGGCAATGATGCAAAAATTCCTAATCAAAGATTGCACTCCCTCAGCAGTATGACTAGCATAGCTAGTCATACTGCTGAGGTTTTGGCGCATGGCTGTGTCAGCTAGCGTCTGTCGCTCGCTCACCGTACCACCCGTACGGCTTACTCGCTCCTCCTTGCTTCCTTGCCCTGCATCCAAATGCAGTCTTTGATCGTCGTGGTCTTGATTCATGTGCAATCAAGTATAACAGAGGTACCTCGGTTTTCTGCTTTAGAGCGACTTAGGACCTGACCTGATTCCCTAGTTGGTAGGTAAAACAAAATGTCACTAGGGGGACTTCGGTCAGGTTCTAAGATAATACAGAAAGTGTCCGATCGGACACTTTCTGTATCGGAAACATTAACCAAAACCGTGACTCTCAAAACATTACAAGGTTGAACCTTGTAATGTTTTGTAGTATCTTTTACGGTCATGAGATTAGAGAGGTTTTTGAGAGTAAGGTCTAATAGTCTTAGTTATTGAATACGGATTGGTTTGAGGATAATTTGTTGGGCTTTTTTTAGAACAACTTTGGCTTCTTCTAAGCCGAACAACGCTGACATGCCAACATGCACCAAAAGAGTCACGCCAGTTATTAGACCCAGCTTTACCCCAAGAGTTACAAATCCCCTATCGGCCAGTCCTAGGGGTAGTAAGGATATCATAATAAAAGCTGTTACCACGCTAAAGCCTGTGACCGAAAAAATTCGCACAAAAGCACTCCAAAATGCCCGGTTAAAGATATATGGGTCACGCAGAAGCATTATTATTACTAGAATTAGTACTTCAACCGCCGCTACGATGGACTGGGCTAAAGCCAAACCCGTAATTCCGTAAGCCGTTGGCTTGGCCAACTGAAATACCAAGACAATATTCAGCGCGATAGCAAACAACGACACTAACAAAGGTGTTTTGGTGTCTTTCTGGGCATAAAAATAGCGCGATATGATGCTATACATAATTCTAAAGAAAATGGCGATTGTCAGATAACCAAACAGCAAGGCTACCGCTGGGGCAACGTCACCATACAACAACCTAGCTAAGTAACCACGGGCAAAATAGCTTATAACGACTACTGGCATAGTTATCCAAATCATGATTCTTAGCACTTTGAAAAATTCGCTGTGAAATAAATCTGGTCTGCCCTGCGCCAGTCGATCGGCCAGCCGCGGAAAAGCCGCCGTCGAAATTGCCGTGCCCAGTAGCATAACCGGCACATTCATAAGCGTAGTGGCAAAGTTATAGGAACTAACCGATCCACTACCTAGCGTTGTTGCTCGGTTGGTTTCAACAATACTGTTAATTGAATCAATCCCCTGATCTACCGAACGAGCCGGCAGTTTACGCATAATTAGCTTGAAGTCGCCTGACTTAAAATTAATCCGCGCACGATACTTAAACCCAAGACCCCTGAGTCCCAGACTAGCTACCAGTAGCTGCAATGTTGCCCCGACAAGAGCACCCACGCCAAGCCCGACAATACCCAAATTGTACTTAAACAGATAGACGCTAATGATGATCGCCAAGTTATAAAACAGTGGAGCTATGGCATAGAAAAAGAATCTGCCAAAGGTTTGCTGAACGCTGGTTATAATGCCTGACAGAGTAAACAGCAGTGGGTTCAAAGCAATAATCTGCATGATTATTGTGGCGTCATGCAAGCCCTGGGCATCAAGCTGCGGGGCAACTATGTAATGTATCAGTGGTCTGTCAAAAACAAATATAATAACCTACACAAACAACATGATAATTGCCAGCAGATTTAACAGACTACTAGTAAGTTCCCATATACTC
>CAYIDS010000044.1:0-5408 GCA_964362185.1 uncultured Saccharimonas sp. (SeqCode) | reverse complement strand
CAATGACGCTTAACATTTCAAAAGATTTTTCCAGAGATGAAGCAATGAGTTTTTTATTATCTTGAATTCTGGAAAATGAAGCAAACAAAACGCGCCCAAGGTTGTCAACAAAAACGCGTGGTAGAGATGCCATATTAAAACTCCAGTCCTTCTGCCCGAGCCGCATCAGCTAGGGCTTTAACTCGGCCGTGATAAAGCCTACCGCCTCTGTCAAACACTACTTTTTGTATCTTGGCTGATCTCGCCTTTTTGGCAATCTCTGTTCCTACCCACTCAGCCCGAGCAGTCGTGGTGGTACCGAGTGAGTTTTGACCGACTGTTGTCACGTAGGCAAGCGTTGCTTGTTTAGTGTCGTCAATTATCTGTGCGATAACGTGGCGGTTGCTGACAAAAACGCTTAGTCTTGGGCGCTCAGTCGTACCTGTTACAGTAGCACGAACACGATGTTTGCGGCGAGCTAGATTTTGAAATTTATGAGTTAGTCTATTCATAATATTACCTATTTATCCTTACCTGACTTACCGCTCTTGCGAATAATGCGTTCGCCGACATACTTAATACCTTTGCCTTTATAGGGTTCTGGCTTCTTAAGGGCGCGAATCTCGGCCGCGACTTGACCAATAAGTTGCTTATCTATACCTGACAAAGTGATAATATTTTGATCAACGGTAGCAGTTACCGCTTCGGGCAACGGGAAAGTTATGTCATGCGAGAAGCCGAGGCTTAATTTCAAGCCCCGACCAACTAAATTAACACGAAAACCTACCCCGTTTATCTCAAGTTGCTTACTAAAACCTTGGCTCACGCCAACAACCATATTGTTTATAAGTGAACGCATCAAACCATGCTTGCCGCGCGTCTTTGGTTCTTCATTTTGACGACTAACCAACAATTGGTCGCCTTCCTGTTTGACTACAATAAAAGGCATTGTGAATTGGGTTAGTGTCCCTTTTGGTCCGGTAACGGTTACGGCGTCCGAGTCGATCACAACGCTTACTCCGCTGGGGATAGCTATCGGCTGTTTTCCTATACGACTCATTTTAATAGACCCTGCAAATTAATTCACCGCCAACACCGCTTTTTTTGGCTTCAGCTCCAGTCATCATACCCCGACTTGTAGAAACAATGACAATGCCACGACCACGCTTAACGACTGGGATACCATCTCTGCCAGTATATGATCGGCGACCAGGCTTGCTTAAACGAACAATCTCGGTGATGCGCGGGTTACTGCTTTCGCCATTGATGGTGATGGTCATGGTTTTACCGATTGATTCATTGTCAATTGCAACCTCATCTATAAAACGATTGTCCTTTAATAACCGTGCCACTGACTCTTTTACTTTGGAGTGTGGCAAGCTAACATGGGTTTTGCGAACGGCGATGGCATTGCGAATACGTGACAGCATATCGGCAATTGGGTCTGTTGAAACTGTTGACATATTAGGCGCTCCTTTCAGTCGCAGAAGTCTGAAGTCTGAAGTCTGAAGTCTGCAAGACGTTTTGTCCTTTTAATTGATTCATTATTCTATATTCCATATTTAATACTCCAACTTACCAGCTTGATTTAGTTACACCAGGGATCTCGCCCTTGCTTGCGTGCTCGCGAAATGAAATGCGCGATAGTCCAAACTGTCTCATATAAGCACGGGGACGACCGGTTTCTTTGCAACGATTCTTCCACCTCGTCGGCGAAGAATTACGTGGTAGTTTGTGCAAACCTTCAAGATCACCGACTGCTTTTAGTTCTTTACGCTTTACTTCGTACTGCTTGATCATTTTTTGTCGTTTTAAGTCGCGAGCTACGCTTGATTTTTTAGCCATTACTTAGTCTCCTTATTCTCATTAGGTGCAGCATGAGGCCTCTCGATAGGTTTATCCTGAAGCTTCTCGAAAGGTTTACCCTGAGGTTTCTCGAAGGGCACGCCAAATTTGATTAGTAAGGCCTTGGCATGCCCTGGTCTTTGACATGAAATAACGAAAACAGCTTGCAAGCCATGGCTAGTAGTTGTTTCGTCAAAAGACAGCTCGGGGAATACTGATTGGTCGTTAATGCCTATACAAAAATTACCAGATGGGTCAAAAGATTTGTTACTGACTCCATGAAAGTCACGCAGTCTGGGCAGTACAACATTTACCAAACGATCAACAAATTCGTACATACGCTGGTCACGCAGTGTAACTTTGAGTCCAATTTTGTTGCCCTCTCTTAGCTTGAAGCCAGCAATAGATTGTTTGGCAAATGTTTCGACAGGCTGTTGACCAGTTATTTTACACAGGGTATTTTCGGCGACTTGCATTAGTTTCTTGTCGTCTTTACCCCTGCCAAGTCCAATATTAAGAACAACCTTTTCAATACGTGGTACTTGGTGGAAATTATGAAGTTCGAGTTCTTTTAGCAGCTCCGAGGCGTACTTTGAATTGTACAGTTGTTTAAGGCGGGCGGCTGAAGTTACTGGGTTTTTCTTATCAACCATTACTTGATCTCCTTGCCGCCACGCTTAAACACGCGCGTTTTTACGCCTTTGGCATCGACTTTATAACCGATACGGGATGGTTTTTTGCTGGTGGGTTCCAAAATTCCCACCTTGCTAACATCAATTGGTTTGGTAAGTTCAACTATTGCTCCTTGAGGATGCTCGCGGTTTGGCTTGACATGTTTTTTTACAATATTAATACCTTCCACGGTAACTTTGTTGAGCGATGGATGAGTAGCTACGACTTTTCCCGTCTTTCCTTTGTATTTACCGCTACGCACAACGACAGTGTCATCTTTTTTGATTCGTATCTTGTAAACAAGCGAGCCCATTACAGTACCTCCGGTGCTAAGCTGATGATTTTGGCATAGCCCTGTTCACGTAACTCACGTGGAACCGGACCAAAGATACGAGTTGCCTTAGGTAGTTTGTCGTCCCCAATAATGACAGCGGCATTGTCGTCAAAACTGATTGTTGAACCGTCTTTGCGACGAATAGTGTCACGTGTACGTACCACAACCGCTCGTACGACAGACTTCCTTTTGACATTACCGGTTGGGTTAGCCTGTTTGACAGTAGCAGTTATGACATCACCTACCCGCGCGTATCGACGGCGAGAACCACCAAGAACCCGAATGCACAGGATTTCCTTGGCACCACTGTTGTCACATACATTCAGGCGTGATTCTTGCTGTATCATGTCTTGTCTTCCTCTTTTGGCTCTTCGTGTTTAATGCCGGCTCGTTCAACGACTTGCAGTAGCGTAAAACGTTTACGTGCGCTCAAGGGGCGCGTTTCACCAATAATAACTTTATCGCCAACTTTCGCGCTACTACTCTCGTCGTGAGCCAAAAACTTTCTGCTAAAGCTATACTGTTTCTTATAGATAGGATGAGTTTTGGGCGATGAAATAGTCACAGTAATGGTCTTTTCGGACTTATCTGAAGTTACGATTCCGGTAAGGGTTTTAGTCATTAGATGTTCTCCTTTGTGAGCTGTTCACTTAGTACGGTTAACAGGCGGGCGAGGTCTTTTCGTCTACCGCGCAAGGCACGTACATTCTGGGTTTCACCCAAGTGCAAACGACGGCGAAGTTCGGCGATCTCTTCTCGCAATTTTGTACTCTCGGTAGTAATCTCTTTGGTGGAAAGTTTGCGGATTTCAACGATTTTCATCTTATACCTCCTCTTTCACCAAAAATTTGGTTTTGACCGATAGTTTGTGACTTGCCAGTCGCATCGCCTCACGTGCGACTTCCTCGGTTACGCCCTGCATCTCAAACAAGACGGTACCAGGTCGCACTTTGGCAACGAAAAACTCGGGATTTCCTTTGCCGCTACCCATTTTGACGTCTTGAGGCTTACGTGTAACGGGAGTATGAGGAAAGATACGAATCCAAATTTTTCCACCCCTTTTAATGTAGCGAGTCATGGCTTGCCGAGCAGACTCAATTTGTCTGGCTGTTATGCGATCACCTTCAGTAGATTGCAATGCGTATTGACCAAAAGCAATATAGTTACCAGACGTCGCGACACCGCGAATCTTTCCTTTACGCACTTTGCGGTACTTGGTTCGCTTCGGCATTAACATTAGGCAATCTCCCTTCGGTCGCTTATAGGTGACAGGTTCGAGGTGACAGGTTCGAGTTTGCTAATACTTACTCTAACCTCGTACCTATAACCTGTAACCTGATGAGAAGTGAAGCGATTCATTACGATACTTCGCCCTTGTAAATCCAGACCTTAACGCCAATTAGACCAGAACCAGGGTATTGAGCCGCTGTTTTATGAAAATCAATGTCGGCGCGCAAGGTGTGCAAAGGTACACTGCCTTGTACTTCTTTTTCTCGTCTAGACATCTCGGAACCACCGAGTCGTCCAGCGACCTCAATCCGAACGCCCTTGGCACCAGCCCGCATGGTCGCGGCGGCTGACTGCTTGACAGCACGACGAAACGCGATACGGCGTTCAATCTGGTGCGCGATGTTTTCGGCGACAAGTTTGGCATACAGCTCAGGTTTCTTTATCTCTTCGATGTTTAACCGCGTTGGGATGCTATATACCTTTTCAATCGCTGTTTTGAGTTCTTGCACACCGACTCCACCACGTCCAATTACAACGCCCGCTTTTGCGGTACTAATAGTAACCGATACGAGATTCGGTGAACGTTCAATATCAACTTTGTTGATGGCCGCCCGCGAGCCAAGCTTTGTATCGATAATGCGGCGCACCGCCAAATCTTGCGTCAAAAACTGGGCATAATCTCGCTTGTTCGCAAACCACTTACTGCGCCAATCTTTATTAACCTGCAGACGCATACTTATCGGATTAACTTTTTGACCCATTACAGGGCTCCTTTCAGTCGCTGAATATGGAAAATAGAAAATAGAAAATAGAAGTTTTGGGCTGTTTTATTCATGTTTCTCATTTCTCATTTCCTTTTTCTTTACTTGCTGGTTTCTTGGCAACTCGTTGCTCACCATCAACTGTGACGTGAATACGAGAGCTTCGTCTCTGGAATGGTAGAACCCGGCCGTGGGCGGCTGGTCGGACCCTTTTTAGGCTTGGGCCATTAGTGACAGATATTTCAGTAATAGTCAGTGTGTCGGCTTTGTAATTGTGGTTGTGCTCAGCATTTGCGCGAGCACTTTCAATAGTCTTGCGGACTGGTATAGCAGAACGCCGTGGAGTGTGTTCAAGAATCGTTAGTGCTTCGGCAACCGTACGACCACGCACTAATGCAGCAACAACTCCGACTTTTCGTGAACTCATACGGACATTCTTTGTGATTGCTTGAACTGCCATAATATTACGCCTTTGCCATCTTTCCACCATGTTTACGGAACTTGCGGGTTGGAGAAAACTCACCAAGTTTGTGGCCAACCATGTTTTCGGTAACAAATACCGGAACGTGTACTTTGCCATTATGAAC
>CAYIDS010000043.1:3137-5410 GCA_964362185.1 uncultured Saccharimonas sp. (SeqCode) | reverse complement strand
ACATTCTCTAGGTTTAGCCCCAAGCTATAGCCAACCTTAATAGTGCTTTTTACGTCATAGCCAACCAGCTTTTTGCTTTCTAGCTGTTTGATAAGTACTTCCCGGGTAACGTCTTTGCTCAGTTTCTTGATATTGAGCACAAATGTCTGCTTGCCATCAGAGCTGAGGATCAAATACAGTGGGTCACGTCCGTGCTTGCCCGCACTGCGGCTGTGAACAAACACGACTTCTGAACCTGATAAATCCAACTTCTTCAGTGCTGTATCGGTATCAATTAGTACGATTGGTTTGGTGGTGCCATGCTCGAACACATTGCGTGTTTCGTGCTGTTGTTGCACTTGCATAACTTCTGGAAGTTGGCGCACTAGGCTACGAAACTCTAGTTTTTGCAATATATCTCGTAGTTTTTCTGGGTCGCATTTACTACCATCTACTTCGTTTAAATCCAGTTTTATGGGGGCATCTGTCCAGATTGCGGCCAGTTTTTTACTCAAGTAGGCCATATCTTTACCAGCCTCGAGCTTCTGGCGAGTAGTTTCTTTCGTCAAAGCCAAATTATCATACACTCCGTCCAGGGTTTTGAACTGTTTTATAAGTTCTAGGGCCCCCTTTTCACCAATACCAGGCACACCCGGGATATTGTCGGAGCTATCACCCTTGAGCGCCTTGAGATCCAGGAATTGATCCGGGGCAATGCCATATTTCTCTGTGAAGGCTTCGGGGTGAAATAGTTCGATATTACTTAACCCCTTTTTAAGCGCGTAAACGTGAACGTTATCGTTTATAAGCTGTAACATGTCTAGGTCTGAGGTAACTAACTGGGTGTCGATGCCCTGAGCCGCCGCCTGGACAGCCAATGCCCCCATAATGTCATCGGCCTCATAATCATCCAGTTCGTAAAGTGGCCAGCCGAAGGCTTCCAGAACTTCGTGCAGAATCGGTATTTGTTCGTAAAAGTCCGGTGGTGGCGGTTTGCGTCCGGCTTTGTACTCTGGGTACAGTTCCAGACGTTTGCGGATGTTGGTTTTTGGCTTGTCCCACGCCACACAGACGTAATCTGGCTTGAGTCGCTTGATGACTTCCAATGCCATGGTGGCAAAGCCAAACACGCCACCAGTGGGCGTACCATCTTTTGTGCTCAAATTGGGCATGGCATAGTAGCCACGGTAAAAAACGCTCTTTCCGTCGATTATCGCCAACTTTTTCTTTATAGTTTCAGCCATGCCAACTCTTTCTGCCTCATCCTGCCCCGCACCATCTTTAGATTGGTGTGGTGGTCATGCCCATAATTATACGCTACCGATACCTACTCTGTTACAGACACGAGTTTTGCGCTTAGCCGTTGATCCCCAGTTTGCATCTGGATAAGAGCTAATCCACATCTCTCTGTTAGCTAAAAACGGTAGATCTGGCACTTCTCATCTGTTTTTTGTTTTTGGTTCGTACCTACTGGTACGACCAAAAGCCAAGAAAACAGATGAGAAATCAAACCAGCTATTACCGTTTCGCTATTAACAGGTAGTTATGGATTAGCTCTAAGCGAAAACTGTTCATCATCTATTTGTTAGCACCTATAGCATGTTTTCGGCACGATGAATATTGGATGGGTGCCCCAGTATTTTTATTGCCCTACCTTCAATTTGGCGTATGCGCTCCCTACTTACGCCGAAATACACCCCTACTTCATCAAGGGTACGTGGTTCACCTCGGTCAAGACCAAATCTGAGCGTGATTATCTGCCTGTCACGCTCGCCCAGCACAGATAGTATTCTGTCGATCTCTTCTGGCAATACGGCTTTTGCGGCAGCTTCAAAGGTAGGTTCGATAGTACTGTCTTCAATTAAGTCACCAACTTTAGCATCACCATCATCACCGATTGGTCGATCTAAAGAATCCGGCTCCTTGGCATAATTCAGTATATCTATAACTTCAGCTTCTGGAATACCCAACTTTAGGGCTGATTCACCGGTGGTTGGTGGTCTACCTAACTTCTGTTCCAGTTCGGCACTGGCTTTTTTGATGCAATTAAGCTTTTCGCTCACGCGCGCGGACAAACGAATAGTACTACTGTTATTGATGCCCCGTTGTATGGCCTGGCGAACCCACCATGTTGCATAAGTGCTGAACATAAAACCTTTTCGCCAATCAAACTTGTCTACCGCACGCATTAATCCAATGTTACCCTCTTGAATTAGATCTAGTAATGGTAGCCCTGAGCTCGTGTATTTCTTGGCAATGGAAACGACCAACCGAAGATTGGCATTTATAAATGC
>CAYIDS010000043.1:0-3127 GCA_964362185.1 uncultured Saccharimonas sp. (SeqCode) | reverse complement strand
GACCTAGCATCTTCCCCTTCGTTAGCCACCAATTTAAGCTTTCTTATCTCTGCTCTGGTTAAATCTAAATTTTCAGCTAGCCTTTGTTTAGCCGCGAGTCCAGCCTCAATTAACTTAGCTAAATTCACGGCACCAGCTTTGTCTAAAAGTTCATGCCTACCGGTGTCTTTTAGATAAGCGCTCACAGAATCAACTTCTGTTGCTTGGCTACTTTTTGCCTTGTGGGCATGAATTGCTGGGGAGGGCTTAGATGACGTACTCAAGATTCGCCGCGAGCTATCTATTGTAGTGCCGTGTTTTACTGCCAGTTTGGCTTCGTCGTTGCTTGGGTGGTCTAGTTCATAAACATCAACTTCAGAATTATCAAGATTTTGCTCCAAGGCTAAGCCGCCCAATCTAACAATAGGCAAGCTGGCTATCTCTGTTAACAATTTAGCGCGTTCTCCTTTTGGAAGATATTCGCTAAGATGACCAGATATAATTTCACTCCAGGATTTGACTTTTTCTACCGATAGCCCTGTGATTCTAGAAATATCAAAAATATCAACACCGCACATATACCCCTCGATAATGCTACGGGCTTGTTCGGCTTGCTCTGCCTCTTGGGCAACAGGGAGAGTCTGGTATACATCCGCCAGCAACTGACCAGCCAAAATTTGCTGCCCTTCAGTCAGGTTTTTGATGGTATCAGGGTTTTCGCCAGCGTCATTAAATATGTCAATCAAAAGTGCTTGACCTGGCTCACGGTTGAACCACCCGCCAGGAGTTTCTGATTCAAATGAAACATCAAACATATAATTGTCCTCCGCTAGGAAGTTTACTAGACTTACCCAAAATCCCTGCAAACTCAGACCCACCAGATGAACGATCAACCAGTTTTTCTGCTCTCGATGTAGCTATGGCTACCTCTCCATCAGATAAAACTGCTTGCTCATCTCCTCTGGATAGCCCTGAGACTTCCGAGGTTTTGCGTAAGTCCAGTTTATTTTCTCTCATTTCAGCTTATTGTACTCCTATGTCCAAGAGCTAATTCGGCCGCATCTTGGAAGGCTTCTATGTCATTACCATCGTTGGTCAAAAAAATGTCCGCTTTGTTTTTTACTGCTGACATATTCAGCGTGGCTTCGTCGCCAGAATGCTGCATTTCGGCCTGTTCTTCTGCCAAAAACTGTTCAAACGTCTTATTATCTTCGTCCGTACGACGACGGAAATAAATTCGCTCATACCGAATCTTTGGATCGGCATCTATCCACACAACCTTGCCTCCCAGTTCATGGACTCGGTCGACCTCACCAGGATTACGCAAACTCGCAATGACCAGCCCAGTGTATTTGTTGGATTGTTTTTTAAATAGCTCAACTGACTTATCAATCAATACGCCAAGACCACTTTCGCGGCGCCACTGGGCGCTAATATCGCGAAGTACCTCGCGCTCAACCGGTAAATTTCGTCTTCGGGCCTCATCACGGAGCATGCCACTAGACGGAATGAATAAAAATTTGTACCGCTTTGCCAACATCAGCCCAACAGTGTCCTTCCCTGAACCATTCGTTCCAGCTAATCCAATAATCTTCATATCAGCTACTTTATATAATCGTGTAGTTTTTTGGCATCTTTGTGCTTACGCAACTTGGTGAGTGCTTTGGCCTCTATCTGACGAATGCGTTCACGGGTGACGGAAAACTCCTGTCCTACCTCTTCTAAGGTATGGCTTTTACCATCTTCTAAACCAAAACGCAGCTTTAGGATTTTTTGCTCTCGCTCGGTTAACGCACTTAGCATGTCTTTGACGTGCTCTTTTAGTAGCTGACCGGTGGCTGATTCTTCTGGGCTAACGGTGTCTTCGTCTTCTATAAAATCAGCCAAAACACTATCTTCTTCGTCATCACGCACGCTGGCGTCCAAGCTAGAAATGTCTTGTTTGATTTTCATGATGTGTTCCACTTTTTCGACGTCAATCTCCATCTCTTTGGCGATTTCTTCGTTGCTGGGTTCGCGGTTCAGTTCTTGCGTCAGACGGCGTTGAGTACGCAGGAGTTTGTTGATGGTCTCAACCATGTGAACAGGGATACGAATAGTTCGAGCTTGATCGGCAATGGCACGGGTAATGGCCTGGCGGATCCACCATGTCGCATAGGTAGAAAACTTAAACCCTTTGTCCGGGTCAAACTTCTCTACAGCACGCAGTAGTCCAGTGTTGCCCTCCTGAATTAGATCCAACAGATCGAGTCCACGACCGACATAACGCTTGGCGATACTTACCACCAAACGCATGTTAGCTTCTGCCATCTGGTCTTTGGCGTTTTTTTCACCAGCCACAACTCGCTGAGCGAGTGCCAGCTCTTCATCGGCTTTAAGTAGTGGGATTTTGCCGATTTCACGTAAGTAAAGACGAACCGAGTCGTCAGAAATATCATCTAGATAAACTGGGGCATTGACTACAACTTCTTCCTCGGTTTCCTCTGTTGCCCAAGCGTCAGTGAATGTCTCTGCGGTTGGTTCACCTGGCTCGGCAATGATAATATTGGCATCCGCCAATTCCGTGTACAGTTGATCTAGCACGTCAATATTTTCGGCTGTGTCAGGTATAACAGCAAAGATGTCACGCTGGCCTATCTTGCCGTCCTTTTTGGCTTTTTCCAGCAGATCGTCTTTAGCCTGAGTCAATGCCGGGTCAATGACATGATCATCATGAGTAGTAGTTTTTTTATCATCTGCCATGGTTGCTCCTATTTATTCTTTAGTAGTTCGTCGTAGTCTCTGGCTCGCTCCAACAATTGCTTGGTGCCAGCCTCATCAGAAGTTAATAATGCTTCTGATAACTTTTTCTTTTTCGTTTTGACATAGCTTTCTATCAGACGAACCTGCAATCGGGTGGCTTCGTTACGAAGCTCAAGTAACCCAAGGTCTTGATAGAGTTCCTCGTACTGTAGACCTAAGATTTTAACATAATCAGCGATAGGTTGCAAAAGTTTGACCTCTTTGACATCACCGCTAAAATCAGGATCATCTAGCAAAAACTGCAACAACGCGCGACCATCCTCGTCTGACAACATCTCTGAGTTGAGTGATTTTACATACTGGCGCAAAGGAGGCTGTAGTAAACAAATTGCCAACAAATGGTCTT
>CAYIDS010000042.1:1237-5578 GCA_964362185.1 uncultured Saccharimonas sp. (SeqCode) | reverse complement strand
ATATGCCGCCACTGCTTGATGAAAAAAAGTGCGATATTTACTTTGTGCTACCGCCTGCCACTTGTGTCAAAAAATGTGACGCCCTGGCGGCTTCGCCGTCACAAACCGAGGCCTTATTTAGAATATTTAACCGTGACTTTGTGCGTGAGGCCTTTGCTATCGAATGCTTTATACTGGACTTACGCAAAATCCCTCGTTCCAAGGGTAAATAAACTCGAGCAGAGAGTGGTTTGGCTGAAGGAGAGGTAGCCTTAGCTACATCGAGAGAAGACAAACTGCTACCGGCCGAGATTATTTGGTTTTGGGATGGGGGAGCTTTGCGTAAGTCCAGTATAGAATCAAAATAACCGTGTCTCTTACCAAAACATTACAACATTACAAGGTTCAACCTTGTAATGTTGTAATGTTTTGAGAGTCAGGTTAAATAGGTTTGTCTTTAAAACCGAGCAAGAATGCGATATAGCTAACCACAAGATGTAGACCAAAATATATCCCAAAGACCCATAGAATAAGGTACAGGGGTAGTTGAAGCAGTGGATAGGTAATGATTAATGCTCCGATGATGTAGTCTGTTTGGTCGAACGGAAACCAACTTTTGCCAGAACCTACACCAATGCGACGCTTGAAGAAACTCTCTATAGCGTCGCCAAACAAGGCACCAGCACCCATGAGCATCCCGAACAAAACGTTCAGTACAATAGTGGTTGTGGACAAATGTCCCGCAAAAGTGGGGTAAAGCTGTAGGCTTCGCACTATACCGGCAGTGATGATGCCGTATGCCACGCCACGCCAGGTTTTATTATCGCCAAAAATGCGCTTTCCTTTATAACTTTTGCCCAAATCAAGCGGTGTTTTCCATCTATTTAACACGGGTATTTTGTTAGCAATAGGTGGAGTCATATTGGCAACACCAGCCGGCAAAAAGAGCCAAAAAGCTTGAAAGGCATGGCTTAGCAGGATATTTTCTAACACCTAGGCCCGCCTTAGTTTTTTGCGGATACGATGATATTTAGGGTAGAGAAGTCCGCGCACAGTCGGCTTGGCTATTATTGGCGTGCCCTCGCCGAGGAGTTTGAGCAGTGTCTTACGGGTAGGAACTGTAGATACTCTGGTATAAGTCTTGCCCAGTCCCCATTGCCCGTGCGCGTCACTGCTAGCAACGCCCGTAATATGGTTTAGTTTTGCCCAGACGGCAGCCTGGGCGCTACGGTTCTGCCCAAAAGCACGACCGTTGTAGATCTCGATTATGTCAACTTGGTGTGCTAATTCGTCGAGCGCGCGGGGGTGTAGTCCTTTGCGCATGGTTTCAAACGGGTGGGGTATGTATACCAAGCCACCCTGTTCTTTTATCTGTTGGACTGTTTCTAGTGGGCTTAGCCCAGGAGCTATCGGGCGGTGCAAATATAACCCAATAATCTCACCCGCGTCGGTCATGATTTCTTCGCCAACTATTACGTGGTCGCCCAGGGACATGTACATGTGCATGGCAAAATCGATGGTGTTGTGATCGGTGATTGCCACGCAATCCAGAACCCCTTCATGAAGCATTTTTTCGTACTGCGGCGCGCTAATCCCACCGTCAGGCGAAGCGACAGAGTGGGTGTGTAGATCAATCTTGTACATCTAGATTTTCCGGCTAATTTTTATCAGTCGACTGATTGCTGTTAACGAAGATAGAATGCTGATAATCACGACTGCTATCAGCAGGCTGTTACTAAGAAGTCCCAGCAAAAGCATTGCCATCCGTACCTCAAAGCGCATCAGCCCATCGGCAAATAAACGATTTACCTCTGACGAGCTGAGATTACCTTTGGCAACAGCAGTTTCGCCCTTGGCTTTAACATAACTAACAGTTAGGCTGGCACCACAGGCTACTACTGCCCAAGCCGCCATAAGTGGTCGGCTACTAACAGATATAGCATAAGCGGCTCCGGTGTAGAGCATGACTTCTTTCATTCTGTCTGTGCTAGCGTCTATCAGCATTCCGGCAGGACTAGCACGTTTTTGCAAGCGGGCAAGTTCGCCATCAAGCGTGTCAAATAAACCGAAGACTGCCAGTAACGCGGCGGCTTTTAGATTGTGCCTAGTTGCGATTAGGTAGGCAATGGGAAGGTGGGCAAGTAACCCCACAATCGTCACGGTGTTGGGAGTAAGTTTTCCACCAGTCAGTTGATTGAGCCCAACTGCCACCACATGCATAATTCTGCGAATGACGTTTCGGATGACATTCAGTGGGTTCATTGGCTTCAATTATACACGCCTTTCGCACTCATCCGTATTCTCCTATGGTTACAGTTAGTTATTCTAACGGTTGCGTTTGATGTTGGAACTCGGCCAGAGGTGGAAGGGTTAACTGGTATACTAAAATTCATGGGGACCAATCGCATCATCTATGTAGCGCATTATAGGGGTGTTATTGCCGCGCTTGTCGTGTCCAATTTAGTAAGTTCCACGTTACTACTAGCTAAGTGTGTCAGCGATAGCTCCGGCGCTTATCTATTTCTGCTCTGGAATCTGGTTTTGGCGTGGCTACCGGTGTTGTTTGCCAGCTGGCTAGTCTATCGCTTGTCCTCGTCTCGCTGGTTGAGCTGGAAAAATATTATGTTAACTTTTCTGTGGGTGCTGTTTTTGCCAAATAGTTTTTACCTGGCAAGTGACCTGGTACATCTTAGACTATCGAGCCAAGCAAATGTGCTTTTTGACTCTATCATGCTGCTGTCGTTTGTCTTTAACGGTTTTGTGGCTGGCATGATTAGCATGTTTTTGGTGCACCGAGAACTGCACCGCCGTTTTTGGGCCAGCCATGCCCATGGCGTCATAGCGATAGTCTTATTGGCGGCAAGCTTTGCTATCTACCTTGGTCGGTACTTGCGTTGGAATACCTGGGATGTTGTTCTGAACCCAGTGGGGCTGCTGTTTGATGTGTCAGATAGGGTTGTTAATCCAGGCGCTTATCCGCAGGTATTTTCTACCACCTTAGGCTTTTTTGTCCTGCTTGGTAGTGTCTATCTGGTGACATGGCAGTTTGCCCAAGCCATTCGCAAGGATTAGCTCTGTTATACTAGTTGATAATGAAGACAGAAATTGAACACGCCGTATCGGCCGCCTGCAAAGACTTATTTGGCTACGAGGGCGAGGCGGTTATTATTCGCTCCGATGAACGGTTTGGTGATTACGCGTCCAACGTTGCTTTGCAACTTGGCAACCAACTGGACAATCCGTCTGCCGGCGGACCGCGTGATATAGCCGAAAAACTGGCTGATAAGCTAAAAACCTCACTTGAGGGGCAGGTAAGAGAGATTTCAGTGGCTGGCCCTGGGTTTTTAAACATCCGTTTAAACGACGCGGCACTATGGGGTTTAACAGATCAAAAACCTGCTCAAACCATGCAGGGCAAAGTCGTAGTTGCGGAATATTCCGACCCAAATCCGTTCAAGGTTTTACACGTTGGTCATCTGTACACAAGTGTAGTTGGCGACGCCATCGCCAATTTACTCGAGTTGGCTGGGGCAAAGGTGCACCGGGTGAACTTTGGCGGTGATGTTGGGTTACATGTTGGCGCAACGATGTGGGCGATTCTTAAGAGATTGGGGGGCGAACAACCAGAAAAGCTTGACGGCATTGACAAAAATAGTCGTTCAGATTGGATGGCAGAGTGCTATGTAACAGGTACGGCCGCCTACGAAGACGACAAAAATGCTCAGTCTGAGATTGTCCAACTGAATAAAAAAATTTATCAGATCCATGCCGATAATGACAAGTCATCACCTTTGGCACAAATTTACTGGACCTGTCGTCAGTGGAGCTACGACTATTTTGATGCTTTCTATGAACATATTGGTAGTAAGTTCGAGAAGTACTACCCAGAGAGTGAGACTGCTCCAATTGGGCTGAAGACAGTCAAAGAACATATCGGTAAAGTGTTTGTTGAGTCAGATGGGGCAATTGTGTTTCGCGGCGATGCGCATGATTTGCATACTCGTGTATTCATAAATAGTGAAGGTCTGCCAACATATGAAGCAAAGGATGTTGGATTGATAATGAAAAAGTGGGAAGATTATCATTTTGATAAGTCGGTCGTGATAACTGGCAATGAACAAGCTCAGTACATGGCGGTAGTTTTGAAGGCCATCGAGCAGTTTGCACCAGAGCTAGCAAAGGCAACGACCCACCTGACTCATGGCATGGTCAAACTTGTTGGCGGCGGAAAGATGAGTAGTCGAAAAGGTAACATTTTGCGAGCAACAGATGTGCTTGACGCTGTGCAGGCCGCCGCCAAAGCACAGCATCAAGCAGAGACTTGGGACAGTGCTCTGGGGGCAGTAAAGTACGCGTTTTTAA
>CAYIDS010000042.1:0-1227 GCA_964362185.1 uncultured Saccharimonas sp. (SeqCode) | reverse complement strand
TTCTCATATTATAGATAGTGGGAGTTATAAAACAGGAGATATAATCTTTGATGTTGATGAATCAGTTGCAACAGAGGGCAATTCGGGACCGTACCTTCAATATGCCTACGCTCGCGCTCAATCGATATTGAGTAAATCAAATGTGCTAGGTCCGTCCTATCACACCAAACTTCAAGCTGGCGAAAGGAGTTTGGTGCGTAAGATCGGCGAGTATGCCGAGGTTGTAGACAAAGCGGTGGAAGAACTAATGCCGCACCATATTTGCACGTATCTATATGAGCTAGCCCAAGTTTTTAACCGTTTTTACGAAAATAATCGTGTAGTTGGCGATGAGCGTGAGGCAGTGCGGACAAAACTTGTCCAGTCCTACGCAGATGTACTAAAAAACGGTCTCAAACTCCTCAACATCCCCGCCCCAGAAAAAATGTAGTTATGGCGGCACTTGAACATGTTAAAACGGCTCTTCGTGAAGTGGCTACGCCAGAGCGAGCCAAAACGAATGCTTGGTTTTTCAAGACGGCACCTGGACAGTACGGACACGGCGACAAATTTTTGGGTGTGACTGTGCCCCAGCAACGGAAAGTTGCTCGCAAGTACTACAAGACACTTTCGCTGGAAGCGGTTGAACAACTTTTGCTGAGTCCTTGGCACGAAGAAAGGTTGAGCGCCCTATTTATGCTGGTTCTTTCATATCAAAACGGCGATGAAGCCAAGCGTGCCCAGGTTGCCAGCCTCTACTTGGCGAATACAAAAAACATCAACAACTGGGATTTGGTTGACAGTAGCGCCAGTTACATACTTGGTCCACACCTAGAAAATGACCCATATAAAATGAAGTTACTTACAAAATTGGCTCATTCTAACAATTTGTGGGAGCGGCGAATTGCCATGCTCACCACCTGTCACTACATCAAACAGGGTAGAGCTGACGAAGCTTTTGTCATAGTTGAAATATTGAAAAATGATAGCCACGATCTAATACAAAAAGCCGTAGGCTGGATGCTTCGCGAGATTGGTAAGTGCGTAAACGAGCGTACATTAACTGATTTCTTGGGTAATAACGCCGCCACGTTGCCACGCACCACACTACGTTATGCTATTGAACGTCTGACACCAGCACAGCGTGCCAAGTACATGTCTCGCACAGTTACGTAATTCCTCAAAATACTGCATAATGTTTTCCAAATGATGGAATTTCTGAATATTTTTGCTCGAGGTGGCGGTGGT
>CAYIDS010000041.1:0-5615 GCA_964362185.1 uncultured Saccharimonas sp. (SeqCode) | reverse complement strand
CGTTGCGGTACCAAGCTTATATATCGTGCTCACCCCAGTTGGTTCATGAATATTGAGGGACAGCGAGAGCTAATGTTAGAGCAAAATGGTGACATCAATTGGTTTCCACCACACATTAAACAGGGTCACTTTGCCAAAATCGTACAATCGGCCCCAGATTGGAATATTAGCCGTGACCGATTTTGGGCTACCGCTATGCCGGTTTGGAAAGGAACCGACAAAGACGGTCAAGAACACGTTAAGGTAGTCGGAAGTTACGCTGAGCTTAAAGAGTTATCGGGTAAAGAACTGGATGACTACCACAGACCGTGGGTAGATGATGTTATTTTTACAATAGAAGGAGTCAAATACCAGAGAATAGACAAAGTTTTAGACTGTTGGTTCGAGAGTGGTAGCATGCCATTCGCCCAATTTCACTATCCATTTGAAAACGTTGAAAAATTTGAACAGAACTTTCCGGGTGATTTCATCGCTGAGTATGTTGGTCAGGTAAGGGCTTGGTTTTATTACCTACATGCGCTTGGCGTTGGTCTATTTGGTAAAAGCGCATACAAGAACGTTATTGTTACGGGAACTCTAGCAGGTAATGATGGGCGTAAAATGAGCAAGAGTTTTGGCAATTACACCGACCCAAACGAGCTTATGGATCAGTATTCTGCCGATGCGCTTCGTTTTCTACTGCTTAGTTCTCCGGTCCTAAATGGGGAAGATTTCTCACTGATTGACAAAGATGTAGCTGACGTACAGCGTAAACTAAGCATGGTTTGGAATATGTATGACTTTTTTACGATGTACGCCGCTGTCGATGATTGGGAGTGGGATGGAAAATTGGATGACCCCAGTGAATCACTATCTAACGTGTTGGATATTTGGATTATCTCACGTCTTCACCAGCTTATCCAAGAAGTAGAGAAGCACATGAATAGCTATGATTTGCCCAATGCCCTAAAGCCGATATTGCCATTTATAGATGATGCCAGTAACTGGTACGTCCGACGTTCACGTCGTCGTTTTTGGAAGAGTGGCGATGATAGTGACAAGCAGGATGCTTATAAGACTCTGCATTACGTACTGGTGCAACTCACACACGTCATGGCACCGTTTACGCCTTTTTTGGCCGAAGAAATTTTCATTAAGTTAACTGGGGAAGAATCAGTTCACTTGCGAAACTGGCCAAAAGTTGGGCATGTTAATGAATTGCTTGTTTCCGATATGCAAAAAGCCCGCGACTATATTACAGATGGTTTAGCGGGGCGAGCAAAGGCTAGTATTAAGGTTCGTCAGCCGCTTGCTAGCGCCAAAGTACCAGAACTGCCCGAATTATATCGTCATATCATAGCCGAAGAGCTCAATGTGAAAGAAGTAATTTGGGCACTGCCAAGTAGCAGTAGTGAGATTGAAATTGATCTGCGCATTACGCCACAGTTACAACAAGAAGGACTTACCAGAGAAGTTATTCGTCATATTCAAAATGCCAGGAAAGAAGCCGGTCTGCAAGTTGATGATAGAATACATTTAAATATAGTTACCAACAGTAGTAATTTAGACAAAGTCGTTGTTAATTATAAAACGGAAATAATGCATGAAACATTGGCGAAAAGTATTACTCGCACTGAACAATACGCACATAAGAACGAAGTCTCTGTGGACGATGAGGAACTTACCATAAGCCTTGAAAAAGCCAACTAAGCACGCCTTTCGTACACTTAGCCGTTGACGGCTGGTTGCACCTGGGGCGGTAGATTAGTGGGAAAGGCGTGCTAGGAATACTTTACATAGCGAGCCATCTCTGTTAAACTTGCTCGGTAACAATTTTTCAGAAAGTAGATAAAGATATGAAAAAAGCAGTAATTCAAACCGGTGGCAAACAATACCTGGTGGCTGAAGGCGACTCATTAGAAGTAGAGTTACTGCATGCGTCAGATAAAACAGTTGATTTTGAGCCATTACTAGTTGTTGAAGGTACAAAGACATCTGTTGGCACGCCAACAGTACCAGGTGTCAAAGTTACGGCACAAGTAATCAAAGACGATAGCCAAGGCGATAAGGTAACAGCTATCCGCTATAAGGCAAAAAAACGCGTCCATAAAGTACGTGGCCATCGTCAACATCACACAACTATAGAGATAACTAAAATCTCGTAAGCTTTTAACTTAAAATTTCCGATCACAAAACCCTACAACACCTTACAAGGTTGAACCTTGTAAGGTGTTGTAGTATGTTTTTACGGTGGCGAAAAACAGATTAAAAGTGACGAATTCGGGAGTTTTTTGCCAACGGATAGACGTAAAAACTCGTATTAGCTTCGAGAGCAGGCAAGGTGTTAGAATAGCATAAGAACGTTGAACAGGAGTAAAAGGGTAGAAGAAATTGTATAAACAAATCGTACCGAGGTTACTTTCTATTGCGGTGTTGATTACAACTTTCGCCTCTATTTCTGTTGCCGCCGGAGGAGTTACCCAAGGTTTTAAGGCAAAAACCTCTTTGCCAACTGGGGCAATTGTGAGTTTGGCAGAAAATAGTAGCAATACGGTGGAAAAAGCTACGTTAGAAAACGAAAAATCTTTGGTTGGCGTAACGGCGGCGGCAAAGGACGCGCTGATTGACTTGCAGCCGGCAGGAAGTGAGATTCGCGTGTCGGTAAATGGCGACACAAGCTTGCTAGTGACCAATCTAAACGGTGATATTGAGTCGGGAGATCAGTTGGTCGTGTCGCCGCTGGCTGGTATTGCCATGAAAAATAGCCCGGATCTCGCAAATAACAAAATCGTGGCAACTGCCAGCCAGGCATTCGTAAAAGACAAAGGTGAAGTCAAAGAATTTGAGGTTGAGCAAGCAGACGGTAGCAAGAAAAAAGTTGTTGTCGGTAGAATATCGGCAAAGCTACTACTGGGCGAGAGAACCGCCGCTACTCAGCAAAGCCAAAATTCGTTGGTTTCGATAGCCGAAAAACTAACCGGCAAACCAACCAATTCAATTAGACTGATCGCGTCAACCGTTGTTTCGGTTAGTACATTCGCATTGGCAGGGGTAATATTGAACAGCTCGGTAAAGGGTAGTTTCATTTCACTGGGACGCAATCCTCTATCTAAAAACAGCATTTTTAGCAGTTTGCTCAAGGTGGCACTTTTGGTGATTGTGATAATCGCTATGGGTCTTACAACCGCATACCTCATCCTACTTCTCTAACCCACGCCTTTCGCACCATAGGTTGTGAATTAGTGTAAAAACTGTGGATAAATTGCTTGAACAGGGGGAGCATAAGAGGTATAATTTTCTCTAGTGCGTGTTTAACAAAAATAAAGCACTAACAAAGATAAAAACAAAAATGGATGAAAATCAGTGGCGCGATGAGTACGTAGCTCTAGATGCCCCACCTACCGTACAGACGACGGCACAACCTTCGCCAGAGCTAAAACCACGCCAGCGGATCCCCTGGAAATGGATTATTATTGTGGTGGTGTTCTTGGTTGCCTTGGCGATTGGACTGCTAATCCTTCGAAATGTGATTGGCAAGAAACAACCAAAAACCGAAAAGCCTACCCAGCAAGCCAAAACTCAAGAAATTGACCTTGGTAGCCTGGCCAACGTAGCAACTCCGCTAACAATAGACAGTACTGACAAAGTGGTCATAAATGGTCAGCTTCAAACCACTCAAGGTTTGGTTATTACACCTAGCACTCAACCGACTTCCGCGGTTCAGGGGCAGGTCTATTTAGACAGTAAAACAGGTGAATTGAAGTACTACAATGGTTCGGCATATCTAGTATTGGCAACAACAGACCAGAAAACGTTGACCCAAACCGAAGTTCTGACACTTATATCTAATAATCAGGCGAGTCTGCCGCAAGATTTGGCAACAACAGCTTCGCCACTGTTCGCGGGGCTGAAGTTGAGCGCACCAAATGGTAATGCGGCGTTACTCCAGGCCGCCGCTGGTACTAGTAACGTAACGTTTACCTTACCGGCAACTGCTGGGTCGCCAAACCAGTGCCTTACCACGAATGGCACGGGCACGCTCGGTTTTACAACCTGTGTCACCGGCAGTGGGAATGCCTTTCTGCAGGGTGGTAACGCTTTTGCCGCGGCGGCGGTTTTGGGAACGACAGATACTAATTCTCTAAGCCTGATAACCAATAATGTAACCCGTTTAACTATTGCCAGTAGTGGTAGTTTGTCAACTTTTGGCGACTTTTTGCAGAATGGTTCAACTACCTTTGGCACCGGCACAGGCGCGGTCAGCCTAAATGGTGATACCACCATTGCCACTGGCAAAAACCTAACTGTACTTGGGGGTAATTACTTGCAAACTAGCACTGGTACTTTCGGCACGGGCACGGGGGCAGTTAGTCTAAACGGTGACACCACCATAGCCACTGGCAAAAATCTGATTGTAACCTCTGGTACATTAACAAGTTCTGGCGGTGTGGTAAGTCTAAACGCCAACTCAAACAACAATTCCAGTGTCAATACGGGAACCAGTACAGGTACAATCACGCTAGGCGGTGGCAGTGCGGTTTTGGGAATTGATTCTACTAACTTTGATGTGTCTACCGCTGGCGCGCTATCTGGTATTACTGGGTATGCCCAGGCCAGCGGTGATTTTTTACAAAGTGGAGTAGGTACTTTTGGCACTGGCACGGGCGCTGTTAGTCTAAACGGCGACACCACCATTGCCACCGGCAAAAATCTGACGGTAACTTCCGGCAACTTTTTACAAGGTGGCGCGACTACATTTGGCACAGGCACGGGAGCGATAAGTTTGAACGGAGATACCACCATCGCTAGTGGCAAGACGCTAAGCGTTACCAGTGGGGCAACTAGCCTGACAGGTGCTACTAGTGGGGTAGCCTTAACAGTCAGCAATAGCACGTCTACGGGCAATATCTTGACCTTGAACGATAATAGTACGGCTGTGTTTACGGTGGCAGATGGCGGTGCCGTGCTTGCCAAAAATAGCACAAACTCTACGGCTGGCTTTCAGATCCAAAACGCCGCTGGCAACCAAGTCCTGACGGTAGATACCACGGGTAGCCAGGTTGTTTTAGGCAAAGCCAGCACACTAAGTGGGCAGTTGGTTTTTGCTAGTGCCGGTGGTGGCACCTATACTTTGCAAGCGTCGTCCACCGCCAGTACGGCGTCATTCCTATTGCCAAACGCGACCGAAACCGGTTCCAGAATCTGTACCGATAATATACTCTCGGCCTGCTCTATCACTGGTGACGCCACGTATCTAAAAAAGAATGCCGTGGATACTTCGGCGGCGGCAATTACGGCGACTAACTATCTGTATACATTTAGCAATACCAGTAATACTATAGCCAGCGGCGTATTAAAAATTCAAAACAACGCCAACACTAGTGCGGCACTACTTATAACTAGTACTTCGGCCAGTGCTCCGTTACTTGAGCTTCAAAATTCCACTATCCAAAGGTTTAAAGTTGATAATTACGGTGATATAGCACTGGGCACATCAACTGTTGATACCACCAGAAACATAACGGTCAATGATTGGACAAGCGGTAATTTTAGTGGTAACGCATTGACCGTTGCGGCAGGGGGCGGATACGGTACAGGAGCTGGTGGTGTTTTGAATCTGCTAGCTGGCTCGGCAA
>CAYIDS010000040.1:0-5628 GCA_964362185.1 uncultured Saccharimonas sp. (SeqCode) | reverse complement strand
GCCTAGCCAGCCATCAACCCCAGAAGATATTGCGGCCGGGCAGCAAAAGCGTTTCCAGGAACTCAGGGCCAAGCTGCTTGGACAAGATGCCCGAGTAGATTAATTGACACATAGTCAATTTACTGATATACTATGTTAGTAAATTATTGATATGCTTAAAAACCCAAACCGTCATCAATCAGCACCTGACACCGAAATTGGCCAAATAATCCCGTTTAGTCATGATCTTACTGAGACATTGCTTCAAGACGGAAGATGGGGTATCTATCAGGCATTATCAGAGCAAGATGTGGCGATGAATGCGGCTATAGCAGCTCGGACAATCCAGCAAGGATTGGCTGACATTGACGGGGGAATGAACAACAGGACTAACGATGCAGAGCTCGTGCCTCAACCACCCACCAATAATGTTCTTCATCTTCCTCGACGATAACACCTAAGTATCACATCTAACCCGGACAACGTTATTGACAAACGTTGTAATTTTTGCTATACTTCCTGGTATGGAAAAGCCCAATTTTGATCACGAACCTCCGTCTCTAGGCGAAATATTAAATGAACCCGAAGAGCGTAAGGTTTTGAGTGAGTCGAGTATACTCGGCACTCAACAAACGCCACTTAGCCCCAAAGTAACCGATATTAACCAGGCGTCACTTGAAGCTGACGCTGAACTCGAGCAAACAATAGGTAGACATCCGTCAAACCCCAGGTGATTTATATGACTTACGTACCTTATCGTAGTAACAAACCTTAACCATCTGTAGCCTGTTGTCCACCCAAAAGCGCGAAAGTCATATATAATAGGAACACTTATGGCAAGAAAGAAAAAACAAACACGTTCTAGAAGAAAAGCCCAGGAAGTAACTGAGCGCTCAGCCTTTTGGCCACTAGCTGGCGCGGTACTTATGATGGTCCTGGCCTTGTTTTTATTACTTGGGGGCTTTGGTACCGGCGGCGCATTACCAAAAGAACTTTTTCACGGAACTTACTGGGCTCTTGGATGGGCGGCCTATTTTACCCCAGCCGCGTTAGTGTTTTACGGCATACATAAGTTTGTCAGCGAAGACCGAAATATTCCCCTGGATAAATTTATCAGCATGCTTAGCTTCCTGGTTATCAGTAGTAGCTGGTTTCATGTCGCTTTCGTATCAAAAGAGCTTGATATATTCGTAGGCGGACACGGCGGTGAACTGGGTAAATTTATCGGCAATCTTGTGCTCGGTGCCCTTGACAAGATGCCGGCCGCACTGCTTTTCTTTGTGCTTAGCGTTCTGCTTTTCTTTTTGACATTTGGTATTTCACCGAAAGTCATACTCAAATTGTTTCAGATGTTTTCCCGCGCGGAGGATGATGACACTGATCTGGCGGATCTGAAAGCACGATCAGATGGTAGTGGCTTCAAGCTTAACGAAGGTGTGCCCGTGGAGCATCACTCTGACAAAAGTCGTCTTAGCAGTTTTCGCAACTCCGCCCAAAAACTTGCTCTAGCCGAGAGTCATGACGCGCTAACAACTGCCAAAGATCCAGATTGGCAGTTTCCATCTATCGCGCTGTTGAACCAAAAGCAAGACAAAGCTGACCCGGGCAACGTCGAGGCCAATGCCGAAACCATCAAAGAAACCCTCGAGAACTTTAATATAAGTGTTGAGATGGAGGGGGCTAATGTTGGTCCGCGCGTGACCCAGTACACTATTAAGCCTCCGGCGGGCGTAAAATTGGCAAAAATTGCCGGTCTGGATAACAATTTGGCACTGGACCTAGCGGCTGAATCAATCCGTATAGAGGCACCAATCCCGGGCAAAAAAGCCGTCGGTATAGAGGTACCAAACATCAAGCCTGCCACCGTTCGTCTGGCAAGCGTGTTGTCGAGTCCCGACTGGCAAAACATCAATAGCCCACTTGGTTTTGCCGTTGGTAAGGATATTTCCGGTATGCCTATCGTGGCCAGTCTGGATAAAATGCCGCACCTTTTGGTGGCTGGGCAGACAAACTCAGGTAAGTCAGTCATGATAAATACCATTCTGACCAGTCTGCTATATCGCAACAGTCCCAGTGATTTAAAACTTATTCTAGTAGATCCAAAACATGTCGAACTATCGCCATATGATGAAATTCCTCATCTGTTAACCGGTGTTATTACCGAACCAGAAAAATGCATCAGTGCTCTCAAATGGGCAGTTGCCGAGATGGAACGACGTTATCGTACTTTGGCTGGTGCCAAGCTTCGCAATATTATCGAGTACAACCAGCTCAAAAAGGACGAGGGCATGCCATATATTGTGATTGTTATCGATGAATTGGCTGACCTCATGATGATGGCTGCCCGCGAAGTCGAAGCCTTGATTGTACGGATTGCCCAGAAAGCCCGTGCCGTCGGCATTCACCTAGTCATAGCTACCCAAAGTCCGCGCGTTACGGTTATTACAGGACTCATCAAAGCCAACATTCCGGCCCGGATTGCTTTTACGGTAGCCCAAGAGGTTGATTCGCGAATTATTCTTGATCAAAGTGGCGCCGAAAAACTACTCGGCGAAGGCGATATGCTGTTTACTACTGCCAGTATGCCAAAGCCAAAACGTGTACAGGGCACTTTAATAGAAATTGGTGAAGTCCAAAAAGTGACCGACTTCTTGCGTATGCAGCGTGCTCCGCAGTACGACGATGAAGTAGTTAGTCAGCCGGTTCAACTTAACGGGAGAGGTGGTGTGGTTGTTGAGATAGAGAGCAACGACCAGCCGATATTCAAAGATGCCGTTGGAGTGGTCATAGAAGCAGGTAAAGCCAGCACGAGTTTATTGCAACGTCGTTTGCGAATTGGTTATGGCAAAGCCGCCCGACTAATTGAAAGTATGGAAGAACAGGGTATTGTTAGTCAGGCAGATGGCTCACGACCTCGCGAAGTGCTAATAAGCTCAGTTAACGAAGTATTTGGTGATGGCGCGGCAGGGTTGGCAGAAACAGACGATGTCTACGATGACATGCCAGATGAACCAGATCAGCCAGTAGCGTAACTCCTCACTCGACTTACCCTAAAATAGCCGAGCGGAATCGGTTTGGGGATGAGGAAGCTTAAGGGTAAGTCGAGTATAGGATTTTGTAACCTTAATTGCTATAATTACCCCAGTTATTGACTAAAGAGGGTATTTTAGTTGGAACAGATCGAACCATCAAAACCAAAGCACAGTGTTTATTCAAAACGAGATCACCTGAAATTAATCGGTATCCTGCAGCTATGTTTGGTTGTTGGCATCGCGGCCGGTCTGGGACTTAAGAATCAATTTTCTTCAAAAGCCTTTGTGGGTCATCATTCCTGGTGTTCTTCGGTTATACCAAGCACGTTTGACGTAGGAACCAGTGGTGCAATGTCGGCCGCGGTCGCAATAAATAACAATGGTTCATCAACATGGTCGGGAAGTTTCGGTATGTCATTGTTAGACCGCGATAACAAATGGACGATAACATCTGGCAGTAGTATACCTGGCTCTATTGGACCAGGCACTCGAGCCTCGTTTAATGTTGGCTTGAAAGCACCAGCTACTCCTGGCGACCACTACTTTAGACCGGGTATTTTCATAGTATCTCTAGGTATGGTTGCGGAACCCTGTGATACGCAATCGAAAATCATAAAAGTCACCGATAAAACGCCTCCAACCGTTTCCATCACGGCACCGGCAAATGGTGCGACAGTGAGTGGGAATGTCACAATTTCAGCTACGGCCAACGATGTCGGTGGGAGTAGCTTAAGCAAAGTTGTGTTTATTGCTCCCGATGTCGCGATTGCTGAAGATACTTCTTCCCCATATTCCTATGCTTGGCCAAGTACTTCTACTGCTAATGGTAGTAAAACCATTACCGTCACTGCGTACGATAATGCTGGTAACTCGGCCAGCACTACTAGAACTGTCACCGTGAGCAACACTTTGATTGTTCCACCACCAACAACCCCACCTCCAACCATACCACCAAGTGGAGGTGGCACTGGTTCTGGCGGCGCAAATTCTGGCTCATCATCAACCAGACGGGGTACTACCAATCAAATACAAGTTACACCAGATACCTCACCACCTTCAGAGCCGATAAACTTTACCGCTCAACCTAGCAGCGACGATGGAATTATCAAACTTACTTGGGAAGCGGCCAGTGATAATGTAGCGGTTATTGGATATAGCATTGAGCGTTCCGAGGACAATCAGACCTGGGGAGAGATTGAATCCAATGCCATCGGTCTTAGTTTTGATGATGTATCAACCAGTTTTGACAAAGAATATTTCTACCGTATTCGCGCCTTTGACGGAGCGGGCAATAAGTCTGGCTATGTCTCCACCTCCGCCAAATCACCAAGCTACGCGGCCAACGTTAAGGCTAACCAAGATAGTAGCGTAGACTCCGAAGACGGTGTGGCAACGGTTACAGTTAAGGCCAACTCGCTAGCGATCGATGCGCTCTGTAACATCACGGTTTTGTCTGGCGGCACGCCTGACATTAACGGTCTGGCTACTCTGGCTGGACCATACAAATTTAGCTGTCGTGGCAAGGACGGAACTCCAGTAGAAGAATTTGCCAATCCTTTGCAGCTTAGCGTGCACCGTGATAAACAAGTCTTTGACGGCATAGATGAAGTTTCGTATTACGCTCAAGGAGATGATGATTGGGAAGTGCTGAGCGTACAGTCTTCGGATCAAGCAGCCAAACAAGACTCAATCGAACTAGGCCAGCACCGCATATTTGCCATCATGGGCAAGCCGCAGCAGAAGTCGAACAAAGCATTAGCGATAACCTTTACTATTATATTACTGGTAAGTATCGTGGTTGCAGCCCGTTTTGCCATCATGTACTTGCTCAAGCGCAAAGCCTTGCGTGAGTACGACGAGTATCTGAAAAAAACCCAGGGTCTCTAAGACCTAATACACAACTACCTGTTAAAAGTGAAACAGTAGCAGCTGGTTTGATTTGTTATTTGTTTTCTTGGCTTTATGGTCGTACCCGTAGGTACCAACCAAAAACAAAAAACAAATAACAAGTGCCAGACCTACTGTTTTTAGCTAACAGATAGATGCGTATTAGGTCTAAGTCCATAACTAACGCTCTTGACTAACAGGGGTATGTAAGATACTGTATAGGTGTTACAAACTCAGCTCATGGCTCCGCCGGTTGGCGGATGCGCGTGGGCATTAACCAAAGGAGGTTCTTTTGAACAACCAGTACGAAATTGCGGTGTTATATCACCCAGACTTGGAAGTAGACTTATCCAAGGCTGAGGAAAAGGTGACAAAAATCATCACCAGCAACGAGGGCAAAGTGGTTTCTACCGATAATTGGGGCAAGCGAAAACTAGCGTACCCAATTAGCAAACAAGACTACGGGGTATATGTTTTTTACACCGTTGATTTGCCGCCTACTAAGGTACAAAAGATAGAAGGTACGCTCAACATCACTAATGAAGTGATTCGTTACCTGATTACCAAGCCCGATCTTAAGTCTATTGCCAAGGCCGAAAAGCTGAAGGCAGAGAAGGCAAAAAAAGCTGCCGAACGCGGTGAAATCGCCAGCGATGACAAAGATAACGACGAAGACGAGTAGGTTTGACTCGACTTGACGCTCGATATAGTTAGCAGTAGGGTAGAAGTA
>CAYIDS010000039.1:0-5643 GCA_964362185.1 uncultured Saccharimonas sp. (SeqCode) | reverse complement strand
TGCTTCCGACTAACGCCAAGCGCGGCGACTCGGAAAAACCTTCCAGCTTGCCTCTAAAAAACAGCTGTTTTGGTGGATCAGGAATATGCCGAAAATCTTTCGGTAGCAGAGGAGAATTAAGCGTAAGCTTGTTGACGTCTTTCATGAATAATGTTTAAGTATTGACATAATGAAACATTTTTGCTAAAATAGCAATCCGTAAGCATGATAATCATGTCTTACTGTACTTTATATTCCCAATTCTAACATCTTCGGCTATGCCGGAGAACAATAGTTAGATTGTTTTAGAGTGTGATGCTTTGCCAAGTTGTTACCCTCCACTTGATAATTGCGTTTCCGCGTAAAGCGGGAACTAGCGCTCTAAAGCAGACTAATCCCTTTAACTAACCCCTTGCTTGTTTTCAAGACGAGGTTCCCGGTTCAAAACGAGTACGCAAGTATTCCTGCCCTTTTTGGGCGGGAGGCACGAGTCTTTAAGATTTATGGACATCGATGCTTTGTTCGGGTGGGTTGAAGGGTGTAATGAGCTCGTGATTTATTCATGGGCTGAAAGGACTTCCAGCGGTGCCCACCCCCTCTGGAGGTCCTTTTAGTTTGGCAGAAAGCTGCCCAGTCACCTTCGGCGACCCCATTCTGCAGTCCCGCCATTGACTTACTTGAAACAAGTTCCAAATCAGTCAAGTGTCCTTGCGAAAAGCTACAAGCTTTTCTCACCCGAAATTTCACGATTGGCAACCAGTTGCCATCGGAAAGTTTCCTTGCGGCTTGCCATACGGCAATCCTCACCCTCTGGAGGTCCTTTTGTTGGCGGTTTTGTTCAATCTCTAGATACTCTAAAAAGTCTGTCTTGGCTTTGGCAAATAACATAACCTTATTGTACGACACACCCCCACAAATCTCTCACGATCGTAAGAAATTTGTAACTGTGCTGGACTTACCATAAAACCTCGCAGAATCCAGAGTCACTAGAGAAGTGATGCGAAAACTGTTTTATCTAAACACCCGTTACACACTTAGCCGTTGATGCCGGGTTGCAACATAGGATGTGCGCAGGTCCAGTCTATATAACATTCCGGGTGTCGTGGGGCAGTTCGCCTGAGGCAATAAACTCGGTCATAATTGAGACTACTTCGCGAGTTAGGTCAGGAATTTTAGCTTCCTCTGACTGGGTAAACTTGCCTAGTACAAAATCGGCATTGTCGGCCTTCTCTGATATTTCGTTGGCAATGCCAATTCTGATGCGCGGAAAATCTGGTCCGATGTGCTGTATAACCGACTTCACGCCGTTGTTACCCGCATCACTACCACCTTGTCTAGTTCTAATTTGCCCAAAGTCTATAGCTAGTTCATCGTGAAGTACCAGTATGGACGCGTGGTTAATCTTGTAGAAATGAGCAGCTAATTGAACAGATTCCCCACTGTTGTTCATATATGTGTTGGGTTTTATGATAATGACTCTGGTACTACCAATTGTTCCACTGGCGAGATTGCATTTTAGATCCTTCTTTTCGAGCCAGCCACCAAAATCGTTCAATTTGACAAATTCATCAACACAACTAAAGCCAACATTGTGGCGTGTTTTATCGTACTTTTTGCCAATATTCCCCAGCCCAGCCACCAAAATGGTCTTATGAAGCCCCAGCGTATACAGTGGCGCGCTGTTGCTGACTTGCGGCTTTTTTTGGAATAATCCCATATCTTAAGAATACACCAGTTGTTAGACCAGAAGCCACAACCACACCGTCAATCCCCCTCCACCCTTCAATCTTCACCCTTCAGAACTCAATCTTCAATCTTCAGACTTCAGAATTCAGACGTCAGTCTTCGGTCTAGTGCCGTGTTTGTGGGTGACGTGTTTTTCTATAAACCAAAATTTAATGGGAGTACCAGCGTAGCCGTAGTGCTCGCGTAAATCGCGCTCCATGTAGCGTTTGTAACTCCAGTGCAAAAACTTGGTGTGGCTACCAAAAACCTTAAAACTTGGCACTGGGTTGCCTTCTTCATGCACCGCGTAATTCAGCTTAGGACTGCGGTTTTTGAGTCCGGCTGGCGGGTGTTTGTCTACTACTTTACGGAGCCATTGGTTCAACTCGGTAGTTTTAATGGTTTTGGCTCGTTCTTTCATGATGTCGCGAACCAGATCAAATAACTTCGTGACATTTTGTCCGGTGACCGAACTGGTAAATATTAGTGATGCCCAGGGTACAAATTGATAATTGTGCTTGATTTGAGCGGCCAGCTGATCGCGAGTAAAGGCTGTCTTTTCGTCGGCGGCATCCCACTTACTAACTACTAAGATTAGTCCTTTGCCGGCTTCTTTTACCAGCCCAGCAATTTTTTGGTCCAGGGCCACGTTTAGCTCGTTGACGTCCATCAGCATCAGACAGACGTCGGCCTGTTCGATAGCGCTTAAGCTACGCAGTACGCTGAATTTCTCGACCCCCTTTTCTATTTTGCCACTACGCCTGATTCCGGCAGTGTCCATGATTTCTATTTCCCTACCCTGGTAACGTACGATAGCTCGGTTAATATCACGGGTAGTACCAGCTCTATCGGCTACAATGGCTTGTTGTTTTTTGGCGAGGACGTTAAATAGTTGTGACTTGCCAACGTTGGGACGACCAAGCAAGGCGACGCGAATACGATCATGGTCTTGTTTGAGCAATGCTTTTGGTATCTGTTGTACCAAGTAGTGCAACATTTCATCAATGCCACGGTTTTGAGTGGTACTAGTCAAAAATATTTGTTTTATACCAAGACGTTGATAATTTTCGGCTACCGCTTTAGGGGCTTTGTCCAACTTGTTTACTATCAGAATAACGGTTTTGCCGGATTTTAGTGCCAGTTTGGCTACGCGCCGATCTTCATCACTGATTGGCACGTGTGCTTCTATAACGACCCAAATAACATCGGCGCTATCGGCGGCTTGAGTAATTTGTTCTTGGATAGTGAATTCAAAGTCATCTTCGGCAGTTTTGATGCCAGCCGTGTCAACTAGCCAAAAGTCCTGACCGTCGTAACTTGCCTTGGCGCTGATGCTATCTCTTGTGGTGCCCGCTTCGCGCGCTACTATGGCTTCGCGTCGCAGCAAAACCGCGTTAAACAAGCTGGACTTGCCAACATTGGCACGCCCAACAATTGCGACTATAGGTAACTTCTTCATTTGTATCTATTATGACAGTTTTTAACGGCTTATGGGAACTTTGGCGTTAGACGTGGATCATTCCCAGACACCAATAGCGTTTCCGATGATAATATTTCCATTTAGTACTAGCGGTCCTGGGATCGCACCACTTTTTATTGTGGAATAATCTCGAGCACTTTCAATCATGCGGAGCATACTCTTTATGTTCACGACATCCGCAGTGACACAGGATCCAATTTGTGAACATCCTTGTTCTACCAAGTAAAGCAACATTTTATTGGCGTGTTCAATGTTTACATCATTGGGGCGTGCATCTAATTCGTAGCCTGAAAGATAGGATTCTCGCATCTATATAATTTTACACTCTATTAGCTAAAAATACAATAATGTATTTTAGACTAGGTGATAGCTATTGTGTCGCATACGAAAAAATTATATAATAGAGGCTTTGGAACAGATATGATTCAACCCGAGATAGACAGTAACTTAGAGCAGCAGCTATTTGAAAACGTAGCTGCCCTACCTGCTTTTTATGAACTAGTAGGCTTTGCCAGCGAGGTTTGCTTGAGTCGGCCGGAACGTATAGCCGAAATTATGCTGCGCGAGCGTGATCATATTGGCAGAGAGCGACCTTATGTA
Organism: uncultured Saccharimonas sp. (SeqCode); assembly: GCA_964362185.1. Classification (GTDB taxonomy): domain Bacteria; phylum Patescibacteriota; class Saccharimonadia; order Saccharimonadales; family OMJO01; genus CAYIDS01. Next base: position 1,859 of record CAYIDS010000039.1, on the reverse strand, counting down.
AACGTTTGGGCAACTAAAGTCGCACTAGAGGTTGAAAGCAACGCCGCTAGGGTAATATTTAAAAACAGGGATCCTCTTTACCATATTTCCGCAAACGAAGCATTAGCCAATCCAGGATTGTTTGGCCCAGCGCCGATAGCCGAAGTTCAGCAGACAATCGGCGCTTTTGGTGAAGCCTTGTTAGAGGAGGCGTTTGAGAGTCTAGGCCCAGACGCCGAGGAACAAGTAATTGCCTGGCACAAAGACTCTAGTAGCGGTTCTCGGATAGAAATAGTAACCTGGCTAGTTAAGCGCGTAGAAGATATCAGGGATAAAAAGCCAGAAGAAATAACTGAGAATGTGGTAATTGATAACTTTGATATTGATAGCTTTGTTGATGTGGTGACTCTCGTCCCAGTTGAGTCAGAAAGCTTGCCACTTGATACTGACCAACTAGAAACGCTTGTGATAGATCTGGGTACTAGCGAAATAGTCGCCGAAGTTGAAGAATCCGAAACTGATACAGGCGATGGCTTTTACCACCCAGCTCGCTTGTCCCCCAAGTTACTTGGTACTTACCCCGATACAAATACCAAACCTACATGTTTGGCTGTTTCGGTTTTACTGGCCTCGTTTTTACATAAGGTCGGAGCACCTACTCTACATGCCGGTGTAATGCGCACGGCCAGCCTTGAAGCAAAAAGGTCGCTTATGGGGTGTGGTTATGAGTTGAAAGATTTTGCCGAACGGCGCGATATTGATTTACCTGATGACGTCGAGCAAAACATTACCAGAAGTGAACAAGACTACACGAGCGTCCGTGACCGCAACACAGGCTTCCACGCCGCCATACTGACCCAAATAGCTAAAGATTACTGGATATGTCTTGACCCAAATTACCACAACAACGTTGGAATTGGCGTACACGAAAGCCAACGCCTCGCTGAGCTACGACGAACAATAGTGCACAGTAGCGGAGGGTTGGGGGGCGTAGAAGTAGCCCACCGTAACACTTTAGGTGCGATGGCCTGGCTATTCGAAGATTCAATGGAGGCAGCACTTAAGCAAACACCCCCAGATACCGACCTAGAGTGGCTACTAGATAACCTTGAGTCGTGGGGTGATCCGATGGTGGTCCTAAAGGACTATGTCAGAGCTATAGTGCTCGGTGACACACCCTATGAAAGCGCTGTATTCTTGGTTATTGAAAACAGTGCCAATGTCAAGTCTTCTCAATACGTTGAGAAAAAAACCACTGAAGAAGTAAAAACAGAAGCGGTGCGTGTTATAGATGCGGCTATAGAGGGGGTGATAAAGCAATATCTTTTTCCGGATAGTAAAGGCGATGATTTCTCAAAGTCTTTGGACCGATGCCGACGAGACGACAGATATAGACAGAACCGACTCGATGACCTGGCTTTTTTGCCAGCCATGGCGGTATTGCGTTTGCTGGTGGTTTTTACTAACGAGCTTATCGGTAATAACGTGGCGTATCCACATTCCTACGTGGAGGTAGGCTTGCTTAGGCATCGAATAGGGGCGTGTGTACTAAGCGATTTTGCAGCCCACTGCGGCGATGATCTACCGCCTAGTTTCTGGACAAGTCACTGGGCTAGCAACATAGCGTGGGCCGAACATAGTCAGCGCAACACAACCAATCCAGCCCAGTACCGCACAGCCCGTAATATTGCAAGAGTATTAAATACCTCATGGTTGACATATCACCATTATGGTGAGAAAATAAGGGCGTTCCTGGGACAGGGAGCTATCTATTACCATAGAGGGGGTGAATAGTAATGAAACGGAGTGAACTCAAAGATATTGCCGCCAAAGCAGGTCTGGGTGAGCGCTCGACCAAAAAACTGCTGGCTGCGTTCGAC
>CAYIDS010000038.1:0-5750 GCA_964362185.1 uncultured Saccharimonas sp. (SeqCode) | reverse complement strand
ATTCAATGAATATTGTGATTCAAGTAAACGGTAGACTACGAGCAAATATTTCAATCGCTTCGGGCAGTAGTGAAAAAGATATTATTAAGGCGGCAAGGGCAGAGGAAAATGTTAGCAAATATCTTAGTGGTAAAGAGTTAAAGAAAACAATTTTTGTTGCCGACAAGCTTGTTAATTTTGTCGTGGCTAAGTGAAGTACTTGTGATTTTGCCAGAGGTCAGGTAGAATAACATCCAAGTCATGGTCGTTAATTAGTAGGAGTCTTTTTTCACATGGGTAAACCAAAGAAACGAACCAGTCCACGCCGAACCGGCACCAGACGTAGTCACTTGGTGCTGAAGCTAGCGCGTGCGGTCAATGCCAAATCACCAGTGAAGGCATTTACTACCCGAAAAGAATCGGGCAAAAAAGTCTCAAACCAGTAACGCTACCTAGCGTATACTAGGAGTAGCATAAGGAATTTAACAAAATGGCATTACGCACTCATCCAACCACCTTCCTTTGGTCTGCAACCAATGGTTTTGAGTTGCGCCAAGCATTTTGCTTGTCGACATACCACAAAGGGTATGTCTCCGCACAAGAACACTTAGCTCACTACCAAACCCATTACTTTCGTCAAACAAGGAAGATGATTGGATGAGTGCCAATCGTCACCTTGGTCGCATCATAGCCCTGCAAACATTGTACGAAGAAGATTTTCGGCGTGACTGTGATGACAAAAGTCTAAAGCTCAACCAAGTTCTGGCTCGTAATATTAATCGTTATCATAAGATGGTTGACGACCCGAAGTTCATAGAAAAGCTGGTCAAAGGCATTCACGCCAAGCAAACAGAGCTCGATGAACTGTTACAGCCCATTGCTCCCGAGTGGCCGATTGATCAGATCGCACGTATGGACCGCGTTGTTCTGCGCATCGGAGCTTACGAGCTATTACACTCCAAAGATATTCCACCAAAAGTAGTCATCAACGAAGCAGTCGAGCTTGCCAAGGCATTCGGTGGTGACAATTCCAGCAAGTTTATCAATGGCGTACTCGGGACTGTTCTTAGGCAAATTGAGGGTGATTCTCCCCAAACAACGGCGAATAGGGCAGAAAAGGTAGAAGTACATGAAGAGACCTAAACCAATCCAAGGTATAAAACAGTTTGTCAATCGGCGACGTCCGGCTATCAACGAGGTTGTACGTGAACCCACCGCGGGCGGTGTTATTTTTCGTCGCAGTGCCAAAACGCAGGAGATAGAAATTCTGCTAATTCAAGACGCTAAAGACCGCTGGACAATCCCAAAAGGTCACATTGAGGAGGGTGAAACCGCCAGGCAAGCCGCCAAACGTGAAATTTGTGAGGAAACGGGTTTACAAGCCATGAAAGTCCTCAGCTGGTTGGGCAAGATTAATTTTCGCTATCGGCGCCAACAAAGTTTGGTGCTAATGACTACCGAGATTTTTCTGGTACAAGCGTTAGGTGACACCGATAAACTCAAACCAGAGGACTGGATGAATGACATCAAGTGGTTCACTACAGCCACCGCGTTGGATAAAATAGAGTACGATGACATCGGCAAAATCATTCTCTTGGGCTTAAAGAAAATTCGACAGGCAGGATTGTAGATGCAGGACTTAAATGCGTACACGGCATTTGCCACTGACAAACTGGACGTAACCTTTAATGATATCGATATCCTGATAACTGCTTTCACCCACCGTTCCTATGTAAATGAGCACCGCAAAACGGCAAAACAGCACAACGAACGGCTGGAATTTCTAGGCGATGCCGTGTTAGAGCTGGTGGTCACAGAGTATCTGTATTCAAGCCACAATGATCCAGAAGGTACGCTGACGAATTGGCGTAGTGCTTTGGTGCGTACAGAGAGTATTAGCGCGGCCGCTTCTCGTCTTGAGTTTGAGCCGCTACTACGACTTAGCCGTGGTGAAAAACGTGGCACCGAGCGAGCCAGAGCCCAGATTTTGGCAAATTGTTACGAAGCGGTTGTTGGTGCTATCTACCTGGACAAGGGCTATGACGTGGTCAAAATATTTATCCAAAAAAGCATTCTTACCACTTTTGACGAGATCTTAAAAACGGGCTCATGGATGGATCCAAAATCTCATTTACAAGAGCTTGTGCAAAGCAAAGAAAACTTCACGCCCGTATATAAGGTGTTGAGCGAAGAAGGTCCAGATCATGAAAAAATCTTTGTGGTGGGCGTATTTATCGATGGTAAGCAGGTCGGCGAAGGTAGTGGTCCTAGCAAACAGGCAGCTCAAGTGGATGCCGCCGAAAACGCCCTGCTGAGTTACAAAGCTTGACAACAGAGGCGGTACTCTGTAAAATAACCAGGATTATTAACAGCAATCTAAGCCCCCCCCATGGGAAGAGAGATAAGAATCATCAACAAACTATGTTAGCTATTCGTTTGCAACGCATCGGTCGCAGTGGTCACGCCCAGTTTCGTATGGTTGTTCAGGATTCTCATTTGAGCCCAAAGAGTGGTAAAGTTGTGGTTAATTTAGGAAGCTACAACCCACACACCAAGGCTACGACGCTGGACAAAGAAAAGGCAACTTTTTATCTGGAGCATGGTGCCCAACCATCTGATCGAGTGGTTTCAATTCTAAAATCCGAAGGAGTTAAACTACCAAAGTGGGTTACTCCAGCAATCGTCAAAACAGGCAAGACAAAAAAACCGGAAAAGTTGCGTCAAAATCAACCCGCCAAACCAGCTCAGGTCGCCGCGGAAGAACCATCTGTCGAGGTGGAACCAGAAGCTCCGACAGAAGCCGAAGCACCAGCAGAAGTTGTTACAGCCCCAACCCCTGACGAAGAACAAGCCGAAGTGGTCACGGCTGATGAGCCTACAGCTGAAGCAGAAGTAGCCGTAGAAGTTGCATCCGAAGAAAAAGAAGCCCCAACAGTAGAGCCAGAAGCAGGCCAAGCAAAAGCCTAGCAAAGATCACTTGTTTGCTGCATTTGCTTTACTAGACTCACCCAAAATCCCTGCAACCCCAGGCTCATCAGAAGTGTCCATAATCTGTTTTTCTTCTCTTGGTGTAGCTATGGCTACTCCTCCATCAGATAAAACAGCTTCTGAATCACTTCTGAATGATTCTGGATATTGCGAGGTTTTGCGTAAGTCGAGTATAATTAGGACACATGTAAGTAATCGGAGGAATGACAGATGAGTACCATCGACCAGCAATTCATAGAATACATAGTAAAGTCGCTTGTAAGTAAGCCCGACGAAGTAAAAATAGAACGACGCATCGATGAAAAAGGTGTTTTGTTAGAACTAACGGTGGACGCCGAAGATCTGGGGCGAGTGATCGGCAAACGGGGTGCCACCGCCCAAAGCCTGCGTACCTTGCTGAGAGCTCTTGGCACTAAAAATGAAGCCCGTTACAACTTAAAGATTATTGACACTGCTGATGGCGAGCCAATTGGTCGACCAACCCGCCCAGCTAGGGACGACAGAGAAGAACCAGCAGAATCACCTTCAGATGACTCAAGTAGCCAAGACGACAACAGTGCGTCAGCTACTACCGACGAGCCTGAGGATGATGAAGCGGTGGTAGAAGAAGAAAAAGAAAAAGAAAGCGATGTTTTGAGTAAAACTCGTAAAGAACTAGACGACCTCGACGACCTTGATATATAATTGGACTACTAGTGGCTGTAGCCACTTGTACCCGAATAAAACGAAAACGATCAAAGCTCATGCGAGCCATCATTTGTTAAGGTAGTGGGCGAGCCCACCGTAACCTTGGCGAAGGTGGGAGCTTTATGTGACAGACGGAACCCTTTACTGGGTTCTTTTTGTTCACCCCCGTAATTTAGATATTGACATAATTACATGCTTATGCTAAAATACCCTAGTTTCGTTGAGATTTACTTCTTACGAAGCACCTTAACAAGCTCTCTGTTAATCTCCTTAAGGTTAATGGTTGGATATTAGTATAAGAATCAGAATCAATCGTGTATTAATATCCAACCAGATCGTAAGATCAAAACCAACAAGGAGCTACAATGCCCACAACCGTCAATCACCTAGACGAAGTCGACTATGGCACTTGCACGCAGTGCGAATGTCCGCTCGAAGAGTCAGAGTTCGCCATTGGCGACATCTGCGAAGGTTGCCGTCCACAGTTCATGGAGAACTGGGAAGCTAACCAAGAGCGGCTTGCCGAAGAAGCAGCTGAGCGTCGTCGCTATCCCGAAGAGTCGGATGACGACAAGGACTATTACGAAGATTAACCAATGTCCGCTTTTCGGAAAGGTGAGCTGTAACCCATGTACGTGCTCGAAATAGCACATACGCATAGGAGGTGAAATGTATTTCTACATAATGCTTTTGGGACTGGCGCTTAGTGGCTTCAACCTCGGTTCAGAGATGAACAACAAGTCACGGCCAAGAGTCATGGTGTTGTTTGCAATTCTGACCGTGGTGATGTTCGCTACGGCGATTTCAGAACGCTAACAGAGAGTTTCCAGGAGGGAGAGAAAAGACTTGAGTGCAATTTTGCTCTCGTCCAATCTCTTTCTCCTGGCAATTCCCAAGCTCACAAATTGTGAGTTTAGGAGTTGAAAAGTAATCTGATATAATATTATCGATGAAAATTCAAATTATTACTCTGTTCCCTGAAATGTTCCCAGGTGTGCTAAACACCAGTATGCTCTGGAAGGCGCAAGATAAGAATATTGTGGAAATTGCTTATATCAATCTGCGAGATTTTGGTTTGGGAAAAAGAAAAACCGTCGATGACACGCCGTATGGCGGTGGGGACGGCATGTTGCTGATGGCGGAGCCGCTTTTTGCGGCAGTCGAACATGCTAAGAAGCAAGATCCTAGCGCGAAAGTTATATTGATGACCGCCAGAGGCAAACGTTATGCCCAAGCTGATGCCAAACGTCTGGCCGACAATAAACGGGGTCTTATTATTATCTGTGGCCGGTACGAGGGCTACGATGAACGCATCATTACATTAGTTGATGAACAAATTTCGATTGGCGACTACGTACTAACAGGAGGTGAATTGCCAGCCTTGGTCCTAGTAGACAGTATTGTTCGGCTTATTCCTGGCGTATTGGGGGGTGAAAACAGTGCTGAGATAGAAAGTTTTAGTGATGGCAAAACTTTAGAGTTTCCGCAGTATACTCGACCCGAGGAGTTTCGTGGTATGAAAGTGCCCGAAGTCCTGCTAAGCGGTAATCACGCCGCCATAGCTAAATGGCGCCAAAGGCAACAAGACCAATCATGACCCAACCAACAACAGCCATTAACTGGGAGATACCTATACCACCTGAATTAAGTTATGGCTGTCCAGAGTTGCGAGTCAGCCGACGTGAGCTTCAGCAGATTACTCAAGCCACCACTGACCATTGCGTAGGTAGTATAACTCGGGAATATGATCTTGACCCCTCAGTAGAGGTTGCCATGTTTGCGCGGTTAGCAAACTATAATGTAGTGCTTACTGTAGGCGGGACAGAATTTTTAAAAGATAAAGTACCGGTAGGACCGGCAGTCAATTTGTTGGGTAATGTTGCCTTAATGCCTTTTGTTCACCCAGAAACTGTCGAAATGCCGGAGTCTGCAATTTACTTGTCGGTTAGGAGTATTGGCGAGGAACAAGCTAACCTGAATAGCGCGCTAGGTAGTGTGTTACCAGTAATCACCGAAAATCCCAAAATGCTCACCGAGGAGGCGTTTAGTACTCTGAAATCTTTGCAAAATCCGGTAACGTTATTGCGCATCTCAGC
>CAYIDS010000037.1:0-6016 GCA_964362185.1 uncultured Saccharimonas sp. (SeqCode) | reverse complement strand
GTTCATACATACGAGTACCAGTATACTACAAAGCTAGGAATAGGTCAGTCATGAGTAACTTTGGATTGACATTCTGACTCTGCAGTTTTTCTGCCGCGACAACGTGCTTTAGAACCCCATGCCAACGCCTAGCGATAGCAATATCATCACGCGTGGTGGCCTGGGCAACTCCTGCTTTAGCGACTTGTTTTAGTGCGTTTAGTAGCTCGGACTGCGCGGTTTTGTCTTTTGTATATAGGTCGACTTGTGTCAGACGCTGATAGGTTGTCTGCCGCAGTATAATTTTTGCCTGGTCTATGCTAGCCAGCAAGGGGTGTTGATTGTCACTATTTAAAAAAGCTTGCAATAATCCGACCGCACCGGAGCTGAGCATATAAGCCTTTTTGATTTTTGAACCTGGCGCTAATGTTTCAAAGTAAGCAATCGTTTCAGGCAAGCTTGGTGGCCTTACTATTACGTGCTGAACTCGGGAGTATATGGTGCTAAGAATGTTTTGAGACTGCACAGCGGTCAGTATAATCACGGTGTCGCTGGGTGGTTCTTCTAAATGTTTTAAGAGAGCGTTTTGAGCTTCGTGGCTCATAAGATGCGTGTTTTCAATAATAGCGACGCGGCGTATGGCGCGGGTTTTACCGATGGTACGTAGCTGTAAAAACGTCTGTAATTGGCGAACCGCGTCTATGCCAATCAAACCTTTTTCTGGGCGAAGGGCAAAATAATACGGGTAGTTACTAATCGAGCCATGGTCAATTCCCAGCATCTCCTCTGCTAGTCTGGTAGCTAGGTAGGTTTTACCCGATCCAACGGGTCCGCTGAGGAGAATGGCGTGGGGAGTAGTCTTGACAAGAGCTACTAGACTATCCCTAGTCTTTGGATTTAATAAAATGTCATCCATCGTTTTCCATCATAGTATTAAACGCCGGCGGCAGTGGCACTTCAAAAACTTTGCGTATTCTACTTGGTAGCGTCAGTTCTAGTTTTTGGGCATGCAGATAGAGTCTATCGCTAGAAGTACCTTTGTAAAACTCGTCACCGATAATCGGGTGACCTAAGTGATTTAAGTGCACCCTGAGCTGGTGCGTGCGACCTGTTCGAGGCTTTAGCTCTACCAGATTATAGTGAGGGCTGTTTTTGATCACTTTATACTCAGTAATGGCTGGTTTACCACTAGCACTTGTACGAAAAGTTTTGGGATCGCGAGGGTGCCGCTCTATTGGTATGTCGATAATTGCCGCTTTAGGATCAAAATGACCTTCAATAATAGCATAGTATGTCTTTTTTACTTTTCTTTGTGAAAATTGTTTTTGTAGCCATGCCAAAGCCTCTGGCGTTTTAGCGCAGATGATAACTCCTGAAGTAGCACGGTCTAAACGATGAACAATGCCAGCTCTGTCTCCCGCCATATTTTGTGTCTTGGGCTGAATAAAAGTAGCTACCGTCGCTTCGGGGTTAAATGCCCCCTTGCTGTGCGTCAACAAACCAGCCGGTTTATTTACCACGATACAATCGTTGTCTTCATATATGACTTCTATCTCAACTCTAGGGATGGTCTTTAGCTGAATTGGGTCAAAATCAACCCAAACCTTGTCGCCTGCGCGCAGTTTATAACTGGTACGTTCTATCCCACCGTTGACAGTTACTTTGTTTTGGACACACAATTTTTGAATAAACGATCGACTGAGACTACTTAATTTGTCACTAATAAAACTATCGAGTCTGGTACTGGCTTCCTTATCGCTGACCGTATATTTGATCATTGTGGTCGCAGGCCAACCGCTTTTTGCACTTTTAGAAGGGTTTTTGATGCCACTACATTCATCTGCTTTTCACTTAAATTGAGCTTTTTCATCAACGCTTGCTGGTCAACTGCCAGCAGTTTTGACTGGAAATCCTGCAAAAACTCACCAACCAACGAGGCAACGGCAGTCTTTAAGGGACCATATTGCTTATTGCCGATAAATTCAGACGAATTTCCTCCTAGTAACTTGTATATGTCTAGTAGGTTGCTGATTCCCGGACGAGCAGCATAATCATATTGGGTATCTTCGAAACTATCGGTGGTGGCTGATAATATTTTTTTATTTGCTACCTGGGGTGTATCTGTCAAAAATATAACTCCCCTGCCAGATCCGTCACTCTTGCTCATTTTTTTACTGGGGTCTACCAGGTCACGAATTCGCAGTCCTTGATCTTTATCAAAAAATGCGTGCTGCTGTTTAACAGGTTTTGGCACTACAAACAGATCTCCAAACTTAGCGTTCATCCGCTCGGCTATATCACGTGTAAATTCCAGGTGTTGGGTTTGATCATCGCCAACGGGCACATAGCTGGCGCCGTAAAGTAAAATGTCTGCCGCCATCAGCACGGGATAGTTAAACAGCCCCATGCTTATCCGTTCTTCCAGCAACTTAGATGACTTGTCTTTGAATTGGGTCATACGGTTCATTTCTCCAACCCCGGTGAAGCAATCAAGAATCCAAGTAAGCTCACTGTGGGCGGGTACGAAACTTTGACGATAAATATGCACGTCTGGGTTGTCTAGCGGCAAGCCGACAGCAACGTAGGTCTTAAGATTATCGATTACTTGTTGCTGTAGCTTGCTGTGATCAATGGGGGTGGTAAAGCTATGCAAATCGGGCACAAACAGGTTCACCTGGTAGCGACCAGCTTTTTGATTAACCATGTCAACTATTGGCAATAAAGCACCCAAATAATTACCAATATGTAGGTCATTATTGGCTCGTAGCCCCGTCAAAATCACCGTCTTGCTCATTAGTCTTATTATATACGACTTAACTACATTCTCATCATACGAGGCTAAACCTATCAGACTGCAAACTAAGCAAGTTGTATGTTATATTCCAACTAATATACTTTTTGACCGAAGCAAAGGCCACCGATTAAGCATAGTCTTGCGGTTCTGAACTTTATCGTAGCAGGAGTTGACTGAGTGCCGTTGTTAGCCACTGCGATTACCTGCAAATTGTAGTCGGTAGACCCATTTAGGGCATTTAAATAGGTCTTGGTTGTGGTAGCAGTTTTGGAATGTACCCCGTTAAGCAATAATTTATAGCTTGCGATACCACTTGGGTGGCTACTAGCAGTCCAGCTAACATTGCCAACATTCTGCCTTCTTATGCTACTTACTTTTAGATTAGTAATCGGGGTGGGCAATCCTGTCGATGAGTCAATAACTGTCAAAACTTCTGGTAATCCAGCGTTATTTGTCTCGCTAGATTCATCAATACGATTTGTTGTTGCGCCCGTCCCGTCAACCGTAGCGTGAACGTTGTAGTTACCTGTAGCTGGCTTATTCCAATACATGTCGCCATCAGGACCTTCGTTGGCAATAAGAGTGCGACTTCCGCCTGCGGCCAATGAGGTGCTGTCTGTGTCAGACCAGCTTACAACCGCATCATTAACTCGAAACGAGACCCCTATAATAACCCCTGGTGCTGTAGCTTTTGTTCCAATGTTTTGGATGGTTGCGGAAAAGGTGACATCCTGACCGTTACCGGGAACAGCTGGTTCCCAGTTTACATCAGTCACGATTAAATCTGGTTTGCCGTCACTGTTGGCCAGGCTTACAGTTCTGGTGTCAGAAGCAGTGTTTCCGACGGCATCATGCGCAGTGGCAGATATGCTGTGTAGGCCACTGAGTCCAGACGTTGGCCAGCTGGCGTTGTATGGGGCAGTTGTATCAGTACTTAGCGTTGCGCCGTCTACCTCAAAAGTAACTTTAGTTACGGCCTTGTCATCTGACGCGGTTGTGGCAATATTTACGGTTCCAGTTACTAATGCTCCCTCGGCAGGGCTAGTAATACTTACAGTCGGCGCATTATCGGTGATTGACCCACCCGTGGCCGACCCACCAAACCATTTTTTAAATTCGTCGCGAGCCTTGGGCACTAGACTATCACTGACACCAGATTCAAATAGTTTATGACTACCCTCTTTGCTACTTTGTCCTTGCCAAAACCAGGTCGCGTAGGCTAGAGAACCTGCTCCTGTTTTAGGTAAGGCATTCATCCATTCGGCCATTCCACGTATGTAGCGTGGGTCGTCTCCGCCAACCAATTTACAGCCCTCTATGCCACAACTAGCAGTACCATCAGTTCGAACAGCCTCGGTTGCCCACTCTGGAAAACTAATTGGTTTGCCTTTACTGACGGCAAAGGCCTTAATTTTATTGAGTCTAGTCTCAAACGATGCCCAAGCGGCGTCTGGATCACACCAACCCCTCTTGTCTGGGCAATAGTCGCCAGCCGAACCACGATCATAAAAATCAGCACCAATAATATCGACATAGGCATCCCCAGGGTAGGCATCCTTCACAATTGGGAAATCAATCGCCCCAGATATAAAATTATAATCAAACTTAAAATCTGGACTGACACTTTTGAATATTCCATGAACAACTTTCCAGGCCTGGATCCACTTAGTCGGACTGGCAGCAGCACGTCTATTTTGTTCCCTGCCCAGATCAAACTCCCAGTCCAGGCGGATTATAGCGTCGCCGTAACCGTTATCTTTCATTTGTTGAGCCAGCTTTAGATAGTCGGCACGGTAGCTACCGGTGTTGTTTATAATTTTATCGTACTCTGCTATCCAGTAATTCTGGGGCTCTTGTCTGTCGCCAAATCCAAGCGGTACTGAATATACAAGTTTGAAAGGTGGACTTTGGCCAGCTTTCTTATAACGTCCTAGTTTAGTGGGTAAAAATTCTCCGGCGTTATTATTATTAAAAGCAGCTAGGCTGGTGCGAGCGCCGAACTGCAACAGGAAAGGTATTGGCTGATTACGTCCCAACCAATTAGTAATCGGGCCTTGAAAAGTCTCAATACCACCGTCGTTGACGTGTCCTGGATAAAAACCAACTTTGTCATAAGCCGCCCCTCTATTAGTTCCTGGTGGATTGATTGCGGCACGGCTCCAAAGTAGTGTTATAGAACCGATAACGGCGAACAATGCTACAAACATCACGATCTGTAATTTAGTTAGTCGCCTGCTAGTAAATAATTTTGTTTTGTTTCGTTTTTTGGGGCGTGTTTTTTTCATTGCCACCTTTTTATTCTTACGTGCAACCGCCATCTTGGTAATTTAGCACTATTTCAATGTAAATACAAAGCATTAGTGTCATCAACAAGCATAATTGTAGTTCGTGTTTTGGTGGTTAATAAGATAAATCGTTTGAAAAAACCAGTTTTTTAAGCACGCAAAGTTTAGAGGTATCCAGTTTAACGCTTGGTGAACTGGCGTTGTTTGCGCGCGCCCTTAAGACCAAACTTCTTGCGTTCTTTTTCGCGCGGATCACGACCAAGTAGGTCAGCTCGCTTAAGGGTACTTTTCAAGTCCTGATCAATGATCGTCAGAGCCTTGGCTATACCCAAACGAATCGCTTCCATCTGTCCGTTATGACCACCACCGGTGACAATAACAGTCACGTCATACTTATTGTCTAGTTCTAGCAAGACGAAAGGTTTGCGTAGCTCACTGAGCAAAGATTTGCTTGTCGCAAAATATTCCGAGGCTGGTTTTTGGTTGATTGTAATATTGCCCTTACCGCTCGTCAGCCTTACCCGAGCTGTCGCGCTTTTACGGCGACCTAGAGCGTAATGGTAGTGTTTGGCTTTTTCAGCCACGATAAACCTCCAGTTTTAGTACTGCGGGGTTGGTTTTACTTATTACGGCTGGCTCTTGTGAGGTTGTTTTTACCGTTGTAAGTTGTACGTTATACGTTCTACGCATTATTTTTCTCCTTTGACTGATAATTTTTCTGGACTCTGAGCGGCATGGGCATGTTCTGGACCGGCGTATATTTTTAGTCGTTTCAGCCGTTCATCACGGAGTTTATTGACTGGAAGCATGCCGCGCACCGCCTTTGTGATGGCATACGTCGGGTCCTTAGCCATAACCTCTGCTAGAGTCGCTTACATTAGACCGCCAGGATAATGACTGTGTCGGTAGTAAATATTTTTTTTTAGCTTGTCACCAGTCACCACAAACTTCGCGGCAT
>CAYIDS010000036.1:0-6074 GCA_964362185.1 uncultured Saccharimonas sp. (SeqCode) | reverse complement strand
TACGTAAATCACGTACCGCATTTTGGGCTGGCTTGGTTTTTGTTTCCTTACTAGTAGACAGGTATGGCAAGTAGACTACGTGTACGTAGACGCAGTTTTTTGGCCCAACTTTCGTACCAAGTTCACGTATGGCTTCAAAAAAAGCTGGACTCTCATAATCACCTACCGTACCACCTATCTCGACGATCTGAACATCAAAACCTTCGCTAGCGTCGAGTACGGCTTGCTGAATGGCATTTGTAAAATGTGGTACTACCTGGACTGTTTTGCCTAAAAATTTGCCGCCGCGCTCGTCATCTATCAGCTTTCGCAAAATCTGACCACTCATGACCGAACTCTTTTTTGTTAGCTCTATGTCCAAAAATCTTTCGTAGTGACCGAGATCAAGATCGGTCTCGGCCCCATCTTTGGTAACAAAACACTCGCCGTGCTCGGCTGGATTGAGAGTGCCGGCATCTACATTTAGATAAGGGTCGAGTTTTTGACTGTTTACGCTGAGCCCGCGAGCCTTTAAGATGTTTCCGATTGAGGCGGCGGTTATACCCTTCCCGAGTCCGGAAAGCACACCACCTGTAACAAATACGAACTTAGTTGGTCGCTTGGCCACTACCTCACCTCTTACTTTACTGAATCGATACTACTCTAATCTAGTGGTAAGTTCAAGCTTAAAATCGGTATTTTGGGCTGTCTTTTAGTTCATTTGTTTAAAAATGCCGTGGCGGCATCGAGCTGGGGGTCACGACCATTTTTAATATCGTCGTCGGATATTTTGACTTCAGTGTCCGGTTTGATGCCCTCTTTGTCGATATTCTTTCCAGCTGGTGTGTACCAGCGTGCAATCGTGACTTTTAGGACTCCGCCGTCAAGCAAATTTTCTAACTGCTGAACGCTACCCTTGCCAAAACTTTTCATGCCGATTAGTGTAGCCACACCGTTATCTTTCAAAGCTCCGGCTGTAATTTCACTGGCGCTGGCACTACCTTCGTCTATCAATACAACCGTCCGAATACCTGCCAGCGTTGCCGGACCCTGTGATTTGTAAGTTCTAATAACCTTGCCACCGCGACGCTCTGACAGTACCGTTTTACCCTCGGTCAGCCAGAGCCCAGAAACGCTTACTGATGCGTCTAATAGACCGCCTGGGTCACTTCGCATGTCTAAAACTATGCCCTTGACGCCTGCCGCCTTGAAATCATCGGCTGCCTTCTTTGACAAACTTACGGTATCTTCTGAAAAACGACTGATACGTAGATAGCCAATATTGCCATCTAAAGTCTTGGACGTAACACTTGGTACAGTGATCTGATCACGCGTGATAGTAAACGGCTTCTGCTCGCCGTTGCGGATAATATTTAATTTTACTTGGGTACCTTTTGGGCCACGAATTTTAGCAACAGCTTCACTGATAGAAAGATCGTAGGCACTGCTACCATCTATCTCAGCTATGATATCTTTTGGCTTGAGTCCGGCTTTTTCGGCCGGAAAACCACTAATCGGAGCCACTACCACGATATTATTTTTTTCATCTTTACTGAGCTCCGCGCCAATGCCCGTAAAGCTGCCGTTCAGGTCACTATTGAATTGCTCCGCCGCTTTCGGATTAAAGTACTCGGTGTACGGATCACCGGCTGCCTTTGCTAGACCGCTCATGATGCCATCAAGCAATTTTGTGTGATCCAAGTCGCCGTCAAAATCGGCGCGAAGCGTATCATACACCTTCTCCACCGTGCTATAGTCTAGGTTCGCGGGGAGACCCTTTTGTACGGACTTACGGTAGACAGCACTAGATCCAAAAGCAATCTTGCCATTACCTATACCAAGACCGAGCAAAAATATACCCACGGCTACGAGAGTCGTTGCGCCGATGCGGACAACGACCAGTTTTTTTACCGAAAGATGTAGTACTGGTTTCTTCACAAACCCTCCAATGATACGTTAATACTCACCTATTGTACTAAGACTCCCCACGAATCACTACTGGAAATATATGTAGATCAGACCGCTGCCCTTAATAGTCATTTCACTATAACGTCCGTTTAATTCGTAGTTATACTGACTAACGTGAATATAGCCATTCGGTAAAACGTATTCGACCCACATGGAGTGGCCGTAGGCACCAGCCATCGATATAGCAACAGAGCCTTCACGAGGCGTCGATCCCGTGGCTATACCATCATTTATAGCACTTTGCGGCCACTGGTTAGCATTACCATGTCCGCCCCAGTATGGCATGCGACCATAGCGCAGATACACTTTCCAGGCTGTGTAACTAACACACTCTCTGTTATACATACCCCAGCTATCAAACATACTGTCTTGCGAGGCTTTATCCCAAATAGCCGGATAACCACCATGGTTTGGGTCGCCCGGCTCGGCCGTACCGCCCAAACGGGCGTTGGCGGCAGCCTGTTGAGCCCGCAAACTTGCGATAAGTGTGCTATTAGACTTTATCTGTTGATTAACCGCATTCTGTTGCTGCAGGTTAAGACCTAGCAACCTATTTTGTTCACCTTTTTGGGCATCCAGCTGACTTTGCATATTTTTCTGGTCGTCTAATAGTTTTTCTACTGTTTCTTTTTGACTTTTTAGCTGGTGCTTCAGTAGCGTAATCTTATCTAACGTCGCTTTGATCTTATCCTGAACGCTGTTTCGATATTGTTGCCTGTCAACAAAATCACTTAAATTCTTGCTGGAAGCCAACATCTCAAGCGTACTTATCTGCCCTTCTAAATACATTTGCTTGATGTCAGCACCAAGCAGTTTCTTTTGGCGAGCCAATTCTTCTTCGGCCGCGGTAATTTGGCGCTGTAAATCATCTCGTTTGTTTTGGTTAGCGGTTATTTCACCCTGTAATACATTTATCTGCCCCTGTAATTTACCAATGGTATCATTTAGTGACGAGGCTTCGGAGCCAAGCTGATATCTTTCCTGATATTTAACGGTATTATTCTGATTAAGGGCTTTTATTTGCTCGTCAAACTGGTCAGCAGTTACCCGCGTAAACGGATATAGCAAAAAACCGCCAGACAACACCGCGACCAGTGCTAGCGTAATAATCTGTTGCCTTCTTTGGGCTGAGAGAGCAATTTTTTTCATTTTTTGTTTGAACATTACCCGTCTAAAATATAGCATAAATCTCCACTCTTTCCCAACTTTATTACGCTTTTGGTGCCTCTTAAGAAAATCTAAAGCAGGGCTTTGATTTGATCGGAATAACTTTATTTTGACGTCCGAAATTTGAGATAGCGCCGCGTAGCGATAAGTGATGATGCGGCACCTATAAGTATACCAATGCCCAGCTGGGCGGTCAAAATGACCCAGAAGCGGCTAGCAAAGTAATCATTGGCGAACTTTATATCGAGCAAACCAAGGCTACTGGCATCAAAGGCAGAGGCCGACACCGCAAACAACGCGTTACATAAAGTAACCGATATAATGGCGGAAACAATCCCATACATAACAGTCTCTACCACAAATGGGCCGCGAATGTACAAGTTGCTGGCGCCCAAGAGCCGCATGATGGTAAGCTCTTCGCGGCGGTTGAAAATCGCCATACGAATTGTGTTAAAGATGATTAACATCGAGACCAGGGTGAAAACCGCCACACTGACAAAACCAGCTTCGCGGAAAAATTTGGTGGCTTTAGATATTTTATCGATAGCCTCTTTTCTGTCACCAGAATACGACGTTTCATCAGACTGTAGTGCCTTGACGTCCTCTTGTTCAAGGTAAGTTTTTAACTCTTCCAGTTTGTTGGGATCTTTGGGCTTTATTTGAAAACTGGCTGGCAAGGGATTGTCAGTCTGTGAAATAGCCAGTAGTAAATCGATATTATTTTCGTTTTGCTTTTTATATATCGACAGTGCCTCATCCTTGGATAAATATTTTATGGTTTTAACGTTGTCTATTTTGTTTAGGTCATCGAGTAGTTTATCGCGCTCTTGCTCGGTGACGGTGTCTTTCAAATAGACCGATACGTCAATTTTGTCGGTAATGGTTTGAATGGTACGGGAAAACGTGGCGTTAGCGATGACAGAGAACAACACTATGGTCAACGTGATAATCATAACGGCCATTGCCGCGATGGCTAATGTCGCGTTGCGTATGAAGTTTTGGACACCGGCTTTTATTATGCGCCACAAGGTAATCAAGCGATGGTTCATTGCTTGTCGCTCCTTTGAGTATAACCTGAGTTGGCAAGGTCGCTGGCAATCTTGCCGTTATCTATGGTAATGACACGACGCTTTAACTTATTGACAATGTCCTGATTATGAGTCGTTAATAGTACGGTGGTGCCAAAACGATTTATCTTTTCCAACACCTTAATAACATCCCAGGCGTGTTTGGGGTCAAGATTGCCTGTTGGTTCGTCTGCTATCAATATTTTGGGCTGGCGCACAATTGCCCGGGCAATAGCTACGCGTTGACTTTCACCCCCAGATAATTCTTTGGGCATGTTTTTTTCTTTGCCTTTGAGTCCCACAATATCAAGCACTCTGGGTACGGTATGCTGGATTTCTTTATTCCCATAACCGACAATCTCTAGGGCAAAGGCAACATTTTCAAATACGTTCTTGTTTGGCAAAAGTTTAAAATCTTGAAAAACGACTCCTATCTTGCGCCTAAGTAGTGGGATATCCTTGTCTTTCAATTTGTCATAGTCAAGCCCACCAACCACAATCTTGCCACTAGTTTGACGCTCTTCTCTGGTTAATAGTTTTAACAATGTCGATTTACCGGCACCACTTTTGCCCACAAAAATAACAAACTCTTTTGGCTCGACATGTACCGTTATACGATCAAGCGCGATGATCGTTTTATTATAGGTTTTGGTTACCCTGTCAAGAAGAATCATTAGCACTATTATAGCAGAGCACTAACGATTCCACATTGTACTACTGACCCAGATTTGCCTCCAGGTAGGCGTCTATGAATGAGTCGATTTCGCCGTTTAAAACCGCGCCAGGATCGCTTGATTCGTGCCGTGTACGCAGATCTTTGACTTGCTTATAGGGGTGCAGAACGTAGCTTCGAATTTGATTGCCCCACGCCGCTTGCTCGTTTGGACCTTTCAGCTCGCGCAAGCTTTTGGCATGTTGCTGAGTTTGTAATTGGGCGAGTTTGGAACGTAAAATAGTCATGGCTGTTTCTTTATTTTGTAACTGGCTACGCTCATTCTGAATTGCTACGACAATACCAGAGGGCAAATGCGTAATTCGTACCGCGGAATCAGTAGTGTTTACGCTCTGACCACCATGCCCACCACTACGATAGACATCTAACTTTAGGTCTTTTTCATCGATTTGGACTTCTTCTGGCGCATCTATTTTGGGCATCACCTCTACCTTTGCGAAGCTAGTTTGGCGTAGATTATCAGAGTTAAATGGACTCAACCGCACCAGACGATGCACGCCATGTTCACTTTTCAACTTGCCGTAAACAAACGATCCTTCCAACTTAAAAATCACACTTTTCAGCCCCGCCTCCTCGCCAACGGATTCTTCTATTTGGGTAACTTTTATCTGGTGTGCCTCGGACCAGCGGACATACATTCTATACAGCATCTGTGCCCAATCTTGGGCATCGGTACCACCCGCCCCAGCGTGGATACTCACTATGGCGCCATGATCATCATATTGACCAGCCAATTTCAACTCACTTTTCAGTGAACTAAACGTACCAGTCAAACTACTCAGAAAAGTTTCGAGCTCGCCGCTTAGGCTACTATCCTCCGTTTCTAATAGTTCTTTAAGCTCATTCATGTCCTGAGTCAGTTGTTGCCAAGGTTGCAACCTTTGTTCCAGCTCACCGATGCGCTTCATCACCGATTGAGCAGTCGTATTATCGACCCAAAAATCTGGCAGTTGGCTTTGTTTGATCAATTTTCTCCGCTCGTCCCTCAAACTATCCAGCCCCAAACGTTTTGTAGCCAATTTAACTTCATTTACAAGCGTCTCGTAGCGCGTAGATAACTGATTCATATTAGGTATGATTATATAGGACTTTCGCACTTTTGCGTGGATAACAGGGTACATCTAGCTATAGCGAAAACTGTTTAGGTTCTTGAGGTGTAC
>CAYIDS010000035.1:0-6109 GCA_964362185.1 uncultured Saccharimonas sp. (SeqCode) | reverse complement strand
CCCAGTCTGTCTTCGTTTTGTTACCAACTATTGGGATAAGGTCGTCGGGGTAATGATCTTGAAGTAGTTTGGGGTCTGGCACCACCATCTTACATCCAACAATCTTAAAACCAGCTCGCTCGAAGCGTGCCAGCAATTCGCCCACGATACCGCGCTTGACGGCATCTGGCTTTAGAATAATTAATGTTTGTTCCATGCGATTAAGTATACCAGATATCCGCCAACGCACACTTTTTGTACGATCGTAAGAAATTTGTGTTAAATTGAGTATATGCCTAGATTCAAAAAATCTTCGACAAAGTACCTCGTATTAAAGGCTCTTATTCCCTACAGTCGTGAAAACTTAAAGCTGTCGTTTCACCCTGCCGCGTTCTTTGCAGACTTAGAACGACAAAAAAAGATCAGCAAAAACTCAGCCCGAAACTCTTTTAACCGAGCAATAGAAAAAGGGCTTGTTGAGATGGATGATATGAATATCCCAAGGCTTACCGACGAAGGCATCCGTTCACTAGCGCCATTTACCTCTAAAAAGCTAAAAGGCGCAAAACTTCTGGCAATATTTGACATTTCTGAGGCCGAACGTTGGCGAAGAGATCATTTGCGCATAACACTTAGAGAATTCTCCTTTAAACAAATTCAAAAAAGTGTATGGGCAACCGATCTGGACTGTTTTGACTATATAAAAGCGGAGATCATAAACTTACATCTTGAAAACCAGGTCAAACTTTTTGAAGCTAGAGAAATATACTAAAATTGGCTCTCTGATAACTCGAGCACAAACAGCATAATATAGTTACAAATTCCTTACGATCGTGGGAGATTTGTGGGGGAGTGTCGTACAATAAGGTTATGTTATTCACTAAAGCCAAGACAGACTTTTTAGAGTATCTAGAGATCGAACAAAACCGCTCGCAAAAGACTATTGCCAACTACGATCACTACTTAACTCGCTTGTTGGACTTCGCGGGTGACATTAAGGTAGGCGATATCAACGCCGAACTTATTCGCAAATGGCGTCTTTGGTTGAACCGCTTGGGTACAAACACATCGGACGAACTAGGTAAAGCAACTCAAAATTATCACCTCATCGCGCTAAGAAGTTTTTTGAAGTTCTGCGCAAAGCGTGACACCCCCGCTCTGAGCGCGGACAAAATTGAGCTGGCTCGCACGGTGCGTAAACAAGTTACATTTCTGAACCCTGAGGAGTTACAGCGAATGTTTGAGCAAACCGACATCACCAAACTGCCAGGACTACGTGACCGCGCTATTTTGGAGCTTTTGTTCAGTAGCGGGCTACGTGTTTCTGAGCTGGTTGGGCTGGATCGTGACCACATTAACTTAAAACGACGCGAATTCATGGTTCGTGGCAAGGGTCAAAAAGACCGTCCTATCTTCATTAGCCCTGAAGCCGCAAATTGGATACAGCAATATCTGAACCAGCGAGAAGATACCGCCAAACCTCTATTTGCCCGTTACAGCGGCAGTAAACAGATTGACCAAACTGGCAATTTCCATCGCCTAACCCCGCGGAGCGTACAGCGTATGGTGGCACGCTATGCCCTGTTATCTGGCATCACCAAACATGTTAGCCCACACACATTACGCCACAGCTTCGCGACTGATCTGTTAATGAATGGTGCCGACCTCCGTAGTGTCCAAGCCCTGCTGGGGCACAGCAACATTGCCACCACCCAAATTTATACCCACGTGACTGACCCGCACCTCAAAAAAGTGCACGAAAAGTTTCATCATAAGCAATAAGTTAGTCGCTCGTAATATCACATACTTCGGGAACGGGATTTATGTGAGAGCCATTAAATGAGTTGCCTGTGTCTACGACCACAAAACGCTTACATACACCCAAAGATGATTCTATGGCATAGAGATACGGTACTACGGGGTTGGTTGTGCTGTTGGCTATGCGCACTTGGGTTCGCTTGACCACATCACCGGCCTTGCCTGTTACGTCTATAACTATTTGACCACCAATCATCTTGAGTGGCTTGTCAGAACTATCTAGAGCAATAATCGTAACTCTAGCCGTGCCATAGACTGGCTTGATACGAAACAGGAAGTTAGAAGTAGTAGTCACCCCTGGCATTTCAATTATAACGCTACACCTCAGCGGAGCCTTATTGGCATACATATGCGTAGCGCCAGGGTCGCAGGTACCAGATAGAATTTTGCCATTTCCATCAGAATTTATACCTGGTTTAAATGTTTCTTTTACTACTGGCCCGCCGCTAGAAGCACCCTTACAGGGATCTAGATAGTACGAAGCCGTATCGTCAAGCAGGTCAGTCCTGGTAAAGTTCGATCCTTTTAAATTAGTAATGTCTACCTTGAGCAGGGGGGCGGCTTTCCAGTTACTGGCGCTTGGGAATACTCCACAGCCATCGGGAAAACCGACAAGAGGCTTCCTGAAACTGTTACCCCCCTGAGAGTCTTCCCAACCAATCACCACCTGTCTGGCCTCATCGGCGGCTGAGAAAGTGATATCACCTACTGCCGCGTTATCGGTTTGAAGCTTGAGATATTCTAGACTAACAGGGTTCTCGCTCACCAGTACGCAAGTGTACTTACTCTCGGCACTAGTATCAAGCACGTTAGATCCACCAAGTACAGAATTTAATGTAAGCGTATTTTTTGCTGTTGTATTATTAGTGATTGATCCAACCAAGTTGGTACCATCATCGCAGTCGTTATAAGCTGGTATTGCATTGCCAATGGCTATTTCTGCCTGGATTGTTGAAATGGCGTCGTTTATGCCAGATTCGGCCGCGAAGTATGCTTGGGTACTTAGCTGTCTATCAAGCGCCTGACGACTTTCACGATTTGCCAAAATGACCATTCCAACTGTGGTAACAACCACTATTATTAGAACCATTATGCTGACTACAAAAGCTACTAGACCATCTTGATTACTACGAATATTACGATTCATACTAGTTTATCCTCCTAATAACTGTTGTATGTAACTCTGATTGGGCGCAAAAAGCCCCACCAGCTGAATCCCCCAGGCAAGCCAACTTGTAGGTTTCTGACGCTGGAAGGTTTGGATTTTCGATTGTGGCATCGTCTCCGTATAAAACGCTCACGTCTATATTATATAGGTTTTTTAGCTCTGGAGTAACTCCTGCTGGAGTTATGCCCAGGTTCAGTAGGCGGGTGTGGTTTGCCAGTAGTTCCCGCCCCGACCCATCTACGCCATTAGCATCATCCGAGCCAGCACCACTTAAGAGACCGGAGTCATTTGACGGATTAGCCTTGTCTAGGTTGGCTGGCACACAGACTGCCTCATTTGTGATAATGTCACGCCAAATACCGTGCCGGGAAAGATGATTGGTCTTGTTTGTTGCTGGCGCCCCGTCATCTACCTGCCAACCAATTCGGTAGCTAAAACGGACCTTACCTATGCAAAACACCTGCACATCATCTGGAGGATTTATACCGGCGGCGGGTGATGACCCGTCCCAGTCGAAAGACGACAGAGTGCTACGCGGAGCTTCCCCACCGAGCTGGACCTGACCAACAATCTCGTCCATTATGCCGCGGGTAACGTTTTGGGTGGTGGCAGAGACCGATGCTTTTTGATACTGCCTACCAATGGTGATGATGGCCGCCGAACAAATTGCCAAGATCACGCTAAACACGGCGATAGATATCATCAGTTCTACTATGGTAAAGCCCTGCTGAAATCTACCGCTCATTATTGATGAATCCTGTATGGCAAAGTTACGACCGTAAATTCTTGGGTATTGGTGGTATCGCCAACCGAGAACACGCCGGAATTGGCGTAAAATTGATCGTTTAGCTTAGCACCGGGAGCACCAAAATTACCACCGGGTGGAAAATAAGCTATTCCTGCCCTGTAAATATAGCCTGCCGAGTCAACGGTACTAGACGTCATGGCACTTGGGCAGCCGGCTTGAGGTGCAGATGGATCGCAGTAAAATTCGCCAGATACATTCAGGGCACAGATTGGATTTTTTGGTCCGACGTCGGAACCAATACCCCCTGCAACGTAATGAATCGATACGTCTTTATAAAAACAAAAACCAGCGTCTGCATTGTTGGGCAAAATTGTACCAGTGTCAGAAGGAAGCGATTTTTTGGTTGTGATGGTGGAGTTAGTCTTTAGATACTGTTTGAAGCGTTCTATCTGTTGCTGTGCAAACTGAGTTGCCTGACCACGTTCTTCGGCTTGACGAATGGTTTGTTGACTACGCCTGGCTAAACCGTAGCCAATTGATAGCGTAAAGGTTATGACAGCTACGCACAGCAGTACCTCTACGATGGTTTCGCCAGCTTGTTTGATGTTCTTCTTGCGCTTTCCTATGGACATGTTGCGCCCCCTATGGCTTGATCTACTTTAGTTTCAATATCACCAATCGCCAGCTCTGTAAAAACCTGACGATTATTAGACCCAATGATTATGGCCGCTCGCTTGCCACCAATACCCCCCTGCCGCAAACAGACTACAATGCTTTTATTTAGCAGTGGTGGGTCTGTACTCATAAACGCGATTTTTCCCCTGGTGTCTGAAATATCGTCTGACGGTGAATTGCTAGAAGTTGGTACGGAAACTATGTTGGTTGTTAGCACGCCGGCCGATGTGCCAGCATTTTGTTCACCCAGGCTAGAAAATATCCCAAAAGCGGCTGGCTTATACGGTAAATCTGGGCTAACTGGCTGCATTATTACATCTGTCACGACTACGCCGCCCTTGATAGTAAACGACTCGGTCAGGTCAATATTGCCTACTACGTCGTGAATAGCTTTGGGTTTTGCATCGGCAAAATTTGACGCCGCTTGTCCGGAGGCTGTTAGTCTGACTCCAGCCACACTTATTAATGAATACGCATTGGAGTCACGTTCAAAATGCAGAACTTTACCAAGGAAGGTGCACTGATCATGTTCGCCCTGACCTGCGGCTGTGCCAAGAGTAAAGGATAATACGCCGCCAGGTGCACTACATTTGTAACTGTTATTCTGCGGAAAATAGCCAGTGGCAACGTCATTTAAGACGTCTTCTACGCTGGACTGAAAGTCGCGCACGCCTTGAGTAAACTGGACTTGGTTTTGCCGACCGTTAAGAACCACCATAGCAATCACGAACAGCCCACCGGAAACAGCCAAAAACATCATAACCTCAACTATGGTGTAGCCACCTTTGGACTTAGTCCCAAACATGGCTCAATTATAGCATAAGCATTGACTACTGAATAAAAACAAATCACCACTGCTACGATCGTAGCATAACTGATTTGTGAGTACTAAGCGTTTGTGGTAACAAGGCGGTATGGTAAAGATATGATAACAAACTTGTGGGTGATCTTTCTCGCCTGCTTCTTTTTACGGCATCCTCGTCCTTATGAACAATTTCATATAATACCCGTACGGGTATTATATGAAAGAATCAGTAATTAACAGATGTAGGTTAGTTGGGCTCAGTAAAGCGTGGGACCCAGGTAAAATTATAGACCCAAAAATAGACCTGTGTACCAATTGAGTATCGAGCTACCGAACAATACGACAACAGCAGATGCCAGGATTAAAAAGGGACCAAACGGTACACGACTGGTGTATTTGACCTTTTTTCTGATCATTAGCGGCAGTGTGAAAAGTGTACCCATCAGAGAAGCCGTAAACAGCAAAAGTACACTACGCAGTGGCGTTTGGGCAATAATGCCCAGCACGGCACCGAGTTTGACGTCGCCACCGCCAATCCATTTGCCTTTTGACACCTGGAAAAGCAAATAAAATAGCCCGCTAGAAATTATCAAAGAAGCAATAAGACTCCAATAATCATTACTGTCCGCGCCAAATATTATAAACTGCGATAAAGTGGCCAGAAGCACGAATATTATAGCTGGGTAGACGATTTTGTTTGGTAGAAGCATCCATCTTAGATCGTAGACAAACAGTGCCACTAGCGGCACCAAGACCAGTAACCAAGTAACCAAGCTATACCAACCCAAGCCGTCAAGTTTTAGAGGCCAAAAGACGTATGAACCAACAAATAGCAAAGCCATCACCGCCTCAACTATTGGATAGCTGGTAGAGATTGGTTTGTGGCAATAACGGCACTTGCCAGCTAACATCAGCC
>CAYIDS010000034.1:0-6144 GCA_964362185.1 uncultured Saccharimonas sp. (SeqCode) | reverse complement strand
GTCATACCTCGCGCGTGAATGGGGCAAGATAGTCTCCTCCAGACCCGTCATAAATACCACCGGAAACTCTAGCCCTTTGGCGGCATGTAGGGTCATTAATGTTACGGCGTTGTTGCCATAATCTACACTGTCGGCATCACTGATCAGTGCCATCTCTTCCAAAAAGCCATCTAGCCCCAGGTCTTGGTAGTTCTGTGTGACGCTTACCAGTTCCTTGACGTTTTCTTGGCGAGATTCGCCCTGTGGAGTTTTGTCGTCCAAGAAGTTCATATAATCAATCCGCCGGAGTAGACTGTCCAGCAAACCGGGTAGAGTTGTCTCGTCCACCA
Organism: uncultured Saccharimonas sp. (SeqCode); assembly: GCA_964362185.1. Lineage (GTDB taxonomy): Bacteria > Patescibacteriota > Saccharimonadia > Saccharimonadales > OMJO01 > CAYIDS01. The sequence continues at coordinate 5,815 of CAYIDS010000034.1, read as the reverse complement.
GTTCTCGTAGTGACCGCAAAATATCACCAAGCTCGTTCAAATTATTACGAGCTTTGGCTGTCAGCTCGCTACATTCAGACACTTTATCTAGTGCATCCTGAAGCGTCATGCCGTTTGCCTCTTGCCAGTTCACAAACTTTTGGACAGACGTAGTGCCAATACCTCTCGTGGGTACGTTTACGATTCGCTCAAAACTAACTCGGTCATTTGGTTGATACAGGAGCCGCAGGTACGCCATAATATCTTTGATTTCCTTGCGGTCATAGAACCTTTGCCCGCCAACAATGCGGTACGGCACGCCGTAGCGAATCATTGCCTCTTCAATCACCCGACTCTGAGCGTTGGTGCGGTACAACACGGCAAAATCTTGGTACCTGCGGTAGCGAGCATCAACTGCGTTTTGCACCCTTCGAACTATGGCTTCGCTCTCGGCGCGCTCATTTAGCACTTGCACAATGGAAACTGGCTTGCCCTCGCCGGCTTCTGTCCACAACTTTTTGTCAGAACGCTGAACATTCTTCTCGATAATACTCTGTGCTGCATCAAGGATTGACTTCGTACTACGGTAGTTCTGCTCGAGTTTAATGATTGTGGTGTTCTTATAATCTTTTTCGAAGTTTAATATATTACGAAAATCAGCACCTCGCCAACTATAGATACTTTGAAAATCATCTCCAACTACTGCAATATTATTTTTATCATTTGTCAATAATTTAACCAGTTTGTATTGCGCGGCATTCGTATCTTGGTATTCGTCAATCATGATATATCTAAACTGGGTTTGCCACTTGGCACGAATTTCTTTGTGGTTACTTAACAAGTTAACTGTTTTACTTATCAGGTCATCAAAATCTAAAGCCGAATTTTCTTTTAGGATTTTCTCGTACAATGGGTAAACCTGAGCCGCGGCTTTATGGACTGGACCGCTACCGATACCGGTGTACTCGGCAGGAGTAACCATTTCGTTCTTAGCGTTGCTAATTAGCCCGGCAATGGCGCGCGGTGGATAGGCTTTTTCATCCAGCATTAGCTGCTTGGTGGCCCTCTTTACGGCGGCCAACCTATCGCTCTCGTCAAAAATCACAAAATTTCTTGGTAGCCCTATATACTCACCGTCTTGCCTGAGCAGTCTCACGCAAATGCCATGGAATGTGCCCATGTATGGCATAAAACTCCTAGGCACTTCCGCTTGGGAACCCCTATGGGTACCCTCGATACTATTCATTAACTTCCATACCCGTTCGCGCATCTCCTTGGCGGCTTTGTTTGTGAAGGTTACGGATAGAATATTAAAAGGCGTAGCTTTATGGCTAGCAATAAGGTGAGCAATTCTGTGTGTCAGAGTTTTGGTTTTGCCACTACCAGCTCCGGCCAATATCAAAAGCGGTCCCTCAGTTGTTTCAACGGCCCGCCTTTGCTCTGGATTCAGCCCACTAAATAAATTTTTTAACACCTAACTATTCTAGCAAAAATACTAGTTTAGGTCTTGAATACTAGATGCCACTTTCTTCATGGTATCGACTAAATCGGCAGAAATAAATTTACTTGGGTCAGTAACATATTGGTTAAACTCCGTTTCTTGGCTTTCGACCTTGAAGTCATGTACGTTGTATAGTATGCGTAAAGTCAAATAAGTTGGGTTATTTGCATAAATATAGTCAATTCTTAGGGCAATATTGCTACAGTAGCCGTTTTCTGCCCACTCTGTCAGGTAGTAATTACTAGATTTGGCAAGTATTTTTTGGACAAATGTAGCCTGATTAGTTGGCTGTGGGCTGGGTAAGCTTTGGTAATCACTACCATCCGCGACGGTACATGCACCTCCTCTACCTCCTGCAGGAACCCAATCTTTGGAAGTTAGGCCAGCCGTAATATTCTTGTTTCCATCAAAAACCAAACCCCATCGTTTACCTTTGTCTTGGTCGCCTCCATAGCGAGTATCTTTGATCGTAACTTTACCCCATTCTTTGGGATATGCAAATTTGAAGCCAAATTCTTTATTCTCATACACTGCAAACCCATCAGGAATCTTCGGTTCGTCTTTCTTTACTTCTGCTTTCTTGCTTTCCGACTTTACTATGTCGCTTTTGTTAGAATTGTCGAGAGATTGTTTAGTGCCTTTTTGGGAATCATAGACTTTCCAGCCCGTGAAACCAACTATGCCCACTACGATGACAATTAATATTGCGATTAGATGCGCTACTCCCGTTTGGTTGAGTTTTTTCATGGTTGGTGCCCTCTTATTACGATTAGCATTAGTATAGCCCCCCTAATTATTTATCAAATCTACTAATGGTTCAATGTCTGTCTTAACTATGCCGGCATCAATCAGCAAATCACCAATGACAACTACAAGCAAAATTGCCAATAGTAACGCTAGAAGGCTACGACGGATCTTGCGGTTACGTTTAATATGACCAACGGGAACAACATATTTGCCGCCCTTTATCAGTTCATCGGCTTGTTTTTTTCGTTCTTCATCGGCGTGTTGGTTAGCATTTAACTTTTCTTGCTCGATGCGACCTTGCTCAACTTGACTGTCATTACTGCTGTTTTCTTCCGAGGCAGCACTGCCAGACGTAGGTTCCTGTGGGGCAATAGCTTGGCTTGTCATATTATTATCCAACGGTGCCACGATCTTTGCCTCCGATTTCAAGTGTGTTTCTGGTGGGGGCACTTGTGCGATGTCATCTGCCTGTCTGAGAGTCGGGTCTTTCACCATCGTACGATTGGTCACAATTACGGGTCTGGCGGTGGCGGTTGGAGCTGACTTACCAGGCTTGGTTACGTCAAAATATTTTTTGTCGTCACCACTTGCCATTATGCTTTGGTCCCGCGCTCACTCAAAAGACGATCAGCCCCATCGATCATTCCCGAAAATTCATGATAATTCAGGCTTGCACCACCGACTAACAACCCGTCAATACCATCAACTTCCAGGTAAGCACGGGCATTATCTGAATTGGAACTGCCTCCGTACAAGACACGAACTTCCTCGGCTGCTTTTTTACCGTACAGCTCGTAAACATTGTGCCGAATAACTTTCACCGCTTTTGCCACCTCATCGGGCTTGGCTACCACGTGGTTCGCGTAATTCGCACCCTCGCTGAGGGCCCAAACAGGCTCATACGCAATGACCATGTTGCCCACTTCATCTGCCGTTAAGTTACTGATGGCAGTAGTGAGTTGGTCGTGCAAAACGCGGCTAGTCTCTCTGGCGATGTACTCGTTTTTGGTTTCGCCGAGGCACAAGATTGGGGTGATGTTGTTACGTACGCAAGCCGCCACTTTTTCGCGAACCAGACGATGATTTTCATCAAAGATATGACGCCGATCCGAATGCCCAATAATAACGTAATGCACCAGATCTTGTAGCATTGTAAAACTCACTTCACCCGTGTAAGCACCTTCGTCTTTATAGTATGCGTTCTGGGCAGCCAGTCGGAACTTACGCCTATCAAGCTGGACACTCAACGGCTGCAAAACCAACATACTAGGCGCCAGCACCACTTCAATATCACGATGGATTTTTATCCGCTCACTCAGTCGGTGCACCAGTAAACTAGCCTGCGAAACGTTCAGGTTCATCTTCCAATTACCGACTATTAAAATCTTACGCATTGTCAATTCTTCTTATGCTTGTTGCTATTGTATCACTCATTTGTCCTCCAGCGCTTCAACGCCTGGCAGTTTTTTGCCACTCATCAGCTCTATACTAGCACCACCACCTGTCGATACGTGGTTAAAACACTTCGTCAAATCTCGCTGTCTTAGATAGCCAACCGTGTCACCACCACCTACAACCGTATAGGGTTTGTGCCCAAACTGCCCCTGCATCGCCTCCAGTATCAGTTCCGTACCTTGCGCGAACGGACCAACTGGTCCCTGTAAACTTGGTATTTCGGTAACCCCCATTGTTCCATTCCAGATAACCGTGTTGGCAAGTTGCATACCGCCGGCAATAAACGCGCCCGAGAATGGTCCAATGTCCAATATCATCTCGTCGTCCGAGATAGTAGTACTAGCCCGAGGAACTTTTTTGGGGTAGTTTTCTATGTCGGCTATGACGTGGGCATCCCAGTCAACAATGCGGGTATGGGCGGTTTTGTCTAGCTTGGTAGAGACCACTCCATCTTGTGGTAAATAAAAGATAAAGTGCTGCTTTTTTGCTTTGGCACGAGCGTGTTCAATGATTTCTTTGGCCAGAGGTATTTCATCTTTTTCTACCAAACTTTTGCCAACATCAATGCCCTCTGCAAGCAAGAAAGTACTTGCCATAGCACCGCCTACAGCCACAAAATCCGCCTCGTCAATAAAGTGCTTCAACACCGCTAGCTTGTCTGATATTTTTGCCCCTCCAATTATAGCCATCAGCGGTCGCTGGGGCTTTGCCATAACATTGGTTATGGTGTTGACCTCGTTTGCCAATAACAACCCGGCCACGCTTGGCAGAAATTTAGTTATCGCCTCAGTGGAGGCATGCGCTCGGTGCACCACACCAAACGCATCTTGTACGAAGATATCTGCCAGCCCAGCCAAAGCTTTTGCGAAGGCGTCATCATTTGCCTCTTCTTGGCCATGAAAGCGCAGATTTTCTAGCATCAGTACTTGACCTGACTGAAGTTCCCTAGCAGCCATTTCCACTTCTGGTCCAACACAATCCTGAACAAAAAAAACATGGCGACCAAGCAATTTATTTAGCCGACGCGCCACTAACGTTAGGCTGTGTTTCTTATCAGGTTTACCAACTGGACGCCCCAAGTGGGAACAGATAATGACCGCACAGCCTTGGTCTAGTAGATATTCGATGGTCGGTAATGATTGTTTGATACGATAGTCGTCAGTTATTTTCCCATCGTTATCTATTGGCACGTTGTAATCAGCCCGCAGTAGCACCCGTTTGCCCCGCAAGTTGATATCTTTGACTGTCTTTTTGCTAAACATTCACCATCCCGTCAGCCTTATTCTAGTATCCGAACTTTTATAGTATCAGTCGTACCAACCACACCAGGATATTGCCCAGACGCGGTCACGATGATGTCACCTTTTTTGAGTACCTTGTTTTGCTGTAGCCAGTTGGTAAGATGGGTAGCGGCATATTTATGAGCTGGTCTGACGTAGCTCTTGGTACCGTAAACTAGTGCCAGCTGTTGGGCAACCCGATTATCGGCGGTTATGGCGATGATTGATCTGTCGGGTCGCCGAGAAGCAATCTGTAAAGCGGTTGATCCTGATGCCGTTTCGGCAACAATTGCGCTAGCACCGACATCTTCGGCCAACCTGATAATTGATGAAGATATGGCGTTCTGGCGCGACAAACTAGTGGTGGCTCCTGGTTGAGCGATTGGCAACATGTTCTTTTGACTATAGGTAATAATCCGCTTCATGACCTTGACTGCCTCAACAGGATATTTGCCGTTGGCTGTTTCGTCGCTCAACATCACCGCATCGGCACCAAGAATTACGGCCGTGGCCACATCTGACACTTCAGCCCGAGACGGTTCGGGCATATCAACCATACTGCCCAGCATCTGAGTCGCCACAATGGTCGGTTTTGCGTGTTTTTTACCCAGCTCAATGATCTGACGTTGAACTATCGGGACTGATTCTGGTTCGGTTTCTATTGCCAAGTCCCCCCTTGCGATCATTACGGCATCTGACTCTTCAACAATTGCTTCGATATGCTCTACCGCCGCTTTGGTTTCGACCTTGGCAATTATCTTGGCATGGCTACCCATACCCTTCAGAAGCCCCTGAAGACGACGAATATCAGCCGCCGTTTGCACAACACTCAAGGCTACATAATCAATGTCCT
>CAYIDS010000033.1:0-6160 GCA_964362185.1 uncultured Saccharimonas sp. (SeqCode) | reverse complement strand
CGAAAAGTTGTTTTACGCATTTCAGGACGATTGGAGTAAATTTAATCTGGCAGGCATACAAACATATACGACGTCAGCCTACTTTAATCGGACTCAGCTAATGCTCAAGTCGCTCAAGGATTTGGGGCGGGAAAACCGCATGAGTGAAGTAAAGATTATTGATATGGTGCCGGCAAATTTTAGCGACCACCCAGACGATAAACACGATGCCATTAGTGTTGCGATTGTTGCCAAGGCAAAGGATGAGTTATGGGAAGGTGAGCAGCGGCTGTATGTAGACAAAAGTAGCTTTTTTGAAGAGTGGCGACTAGTGAGAAATCAAAATGATGACGGCTGGTTGCTCGATAATATAGTGCAACGCGGCACGCAAACTCCTTATCAGGAAATTGCCAAACTTCTAACGTTTGCCAACCAGAATAACTTTATATACAGTGGTGATTTTGGCTGGTTGCTAATGCCAAAACGCGGACAACTTTTTTCCAAAGCTAGTTTTAAAAAATCCGACATCAACAGCCATGTGATTGGCTTGTACCGCAGCGTTTTAGTCCAGTTTTATTCGTATTTGCCATCCAAAAATCAAACCAGCACAACCGGCTACGTAATCGCACAGGCAACCGTTCCAAAAAGCTATGGCAACATTGTGGTTAGGCGCAAGACCTGGTGGCGATTTTGGACACCTGGCAAATTGATGAGGGTTGTACCAGAGTGGGGCGACTTCAACAAAAAATATGATGTTTTTGCCAGTGATATAGAGCGAGTGACTAGTCTAGAGCTTTTGCATCCGGCTTTTATGGTTAAGCTGGAGGCTTTAGTGTTCAAGACCAGCATCGAGGTAGTAGATAACAACGTGTACTTTTATACCGATGATAAAAAGGCAGATTATCAATCAATGCTGAAACTTCTGCATGAAGCTTTTGACGAGATGAAGCTGTAGATTAATAGCCGGTATCTCTAACCTAAACCGACACTAGTCGTAATATATAAAAACCCGTACAATACAAATGTAATAGGGGTTATGACTTGAGATACTTCTTTGTTTTTCTAGCCATAGTAGTAGTTTGGCTATCTATACTAGCCATTGCCGCACTGGCAGGGGGGCATGGTATGGCATTATTTTTCATGGCACAACTATTGACCGTAGTTTTGTTTATAATCGGATTTTACAAAAAGTGAAGCAACCTCGCACTATCAAAATAGTTAGAATGATATCTTGGGCAATCTCTTCATTTATGTCGGGCGAGAAACTTATGCTAGGCGATGGAAGCGCTAAACTTGAAGAGTTAGGCGGAATTTACATAAAGTTTCTACAAATAGTTGTTCTAAATCTTGATCCACAAAAGCAGCGTAACTACAAAGATCTTCTGGCAGTTTACGAACAAAGCAAGCCCGATTCGATCCATATTTGGTCATACTTAGGGGGAAATCTTTCAGCTTACCAGCTGTCGCAGATAAAAAGAGTTACTGAAGAGCCATTTGCAACTGGTTCATTTGGGCAAGTCTACCGTGCTGAGCTTGCCAGTGGCCAAGAAGTAGTCGTAAAAGTTTTGCGTCCCAGTGTTGAAAAGTATTTGCGCTACGACCTAAGGTTAATTGGGCTGCTAAGCCAGGCTTTTAGTCTAGTCGACAAACAAAATATCATTAACTTTCGTTCAATGTTCAAACAATTTAAACAATCAAGCCTATTGGAAACTGATTATATCCATGAAGCTCAAGTAGCGAACCACTACTACCAGAGGTATGCTGACCATCCAAGTATGGTTATCCCAAAGACCTACTTAGAGTTAAGCAATCGAAGAGTTATCGTCCAAGAGTATGTACATGGGCTCTCAGTTACATCTGTCTTGGAGCTGCAAACTAATGGGCACGACCCGCAGGCATACGTTTCCGAGACTCTTAACAGTGATCTTTTTCATCAACTGCAGGTTGTTGGGGCGGAATTACTTGGTAAAGCTGTGCTGGGTGAAATTATGCAGGCAGATCCGCATCCGGGGAATATAATTTTATTACCAAATAATAAAGTAGCTTTGATAGATTTTGGGATGTCTTCGTATCTGGCAACCAACCGCTTTGCTTTTTATGAGATGCTAGTCCAATACGTTAAGTTTTATTCCGGAAATCTGGCAATAGAGGACTTTTCAATGAGTGCCTTGAAGTTTTTAGAGCCGGACTTGCATGAGGCAATTACTCATGCCGATAAGCTACTTGGCGAACAAGTAACTGGTGATAACAGTATGCAAAATAAAGTTAAAAGTGCAGTGAGGGAGATGTTTGATGACGAGTCAAATCAACCCATGATTGCACGACTGCTTGATCAGAAGATGATTATGAAAGTTCTATTTTTTGCGATAAATAAAGGAAATCGATTTGGTTTTTCTTTTGATTTACAAGCCATTAACCTAATAAAGGCTGCTCAGAACTACCTAATGTTGATGGGTCAGTTCGATAAAGACGGTATAGTTATTTATAATGTGCTAAAAGAGGTAGTAGAAATGGCGGAAAATAATTTTGATCAGGTTGTTGATATGCAAGCTGGTAATACAGATCCTGCAGAGACAATTGAAACACTTTCACATTGGCTAGATAAAATGGCGCGTAATGATCCGTGGCTGATGAATAAACTTGCCGAGGGGTATTTTAGATGAAAAAACTTATTTTGTTCGCCACCAGTTATCCGTATACTGCCGGTATCATTGCAATAATGTGGCTAGGTGCTGTAGTTTTACTTCAGATTGACTCAACAATTTCTGCTGTCACATTGGCTGCAACCAATAGTATTATGACAGTGTTTATCGCAGCCGTTGGCTTTCGGCGTTAGTATGCTTGAAACAGCCCACTAGCTGATAATAAAAGTAGTTCTAGCTTGCTGGGGCTCAAAGTGCTATTAATGACAATGTGCCAGAACAAGAATCTAAGCCCGAATTCAAAACCCATCCTATCCGACGCGGCTTAGCATCTGCCGTTATGGTAGCCAGTTTTGGCGCCGTTCTAGAATCTGGTAGCGTACCGCCAGAAATCATTCAGTCTATCGATGTCTCGGCGCCAACTTTTGAAGACGACTATTTTAGCGTGACAACAGCAAATGTACACGGCTGGAGACACAAAGACGGTGGCTCTAACTTGGATGAGTTACTTGAAGTTCTGGAAAAACGACAGACAGATGTGGCTTGTTTGCAAGAGGTTTTTATATCTGAAGGCCAGATTCAAGATTTGTATGAAAAGGGCTTCAACGTCATTTTTGCCCAAACCAAACACTACCCCATGTGGGGGCAGTTTGGCATAGCTGTCATTAGTCCGCATAAAATTGAATTGAAGGAAGTTTACAGTCTTCCACCCAAACGTTCTGAACGGCCACGTGTGGCTCTGAGTTTTGACCTAATGACCAATCGTGGACGGTTAAGATTTATGACTGCGCACCTTAGCCCTGAACGTTCCAATCGACAAAGACAAGCCAGACGAGTGGTTGATATTAGCAGTGGGATTGGTGCTCAGTTGTTTTGCGCGGATGTTAATGATGAGGAGAATCGGCTAGGGGCACTGGGTTTTGGGAGAGCCTTTAGTTTGCATGATGGGTCTGATTTAGCTGGTACTTTTCCATCCTACGGACGAGATAAAAAAACCATTGATTTTGTACTGGATAATTGCGACATACAGCCAGAGGCTAAATATGAGGAGTGGGTTGACGATTTTGGTTCTGACCATATGGCTTATACAAGGCGAATTATGACAGAAGTCTGTTTACCAGTTAACCCGAGCAATAATATTGCCAGCCGTGTATAATCAGTAGCAATTGTGGGCAGTATCAAATATCTAGGAGGAAGCAATGTCAGACAAAAAGCTTATAGATAAAAGAGAGATAACGGTGGCGTTACCAGTGGTAAAAGCACCGAAATGGTTGCAGGGTTTTTTGGACTTCGTGCGTGAACAAGGTGTGGTTGGGCTGGCCGTGGGATTAACCCTGGGTCTAGCCGCTAAAGGTTTGGTGGATTCGCTGGTGCTCAATGTGATCAATCCAGTCGCGGGTATTTTTTATGGTGGGGGAGGTCAATTGGCAGAAAAATCTTGGTGTTTGAAATCCGTAGCAGATAAATGTACAAATCCACTAAGTTACGGTTCATTTCTGAACGCGCTGATTAATTTTTTGATCATTCTTGCTGTGGTGTACTTTGTGGTCAAAAAACTCAAACTCGACAAATTGGACAAGAAAAAAGCCTAATCTAGCAAAAGTGGGCGGGGCATGAGCGCGAAACAGATCAATCCTAGTCTTGAAGATAACCAAAAAGAGGTACTTTTGGGTAAAGCCACCGAAGCGCCTTTTACGGGTAAGTTTTTGAACAACAAAGATAGCGGGATGTATACATGTGCTAACTGCGGCAATGAACTTTTTAGTTCAGACACCAAGTTTGACAGTGGCAGTGGTTGGCCAAGTTTTTTTGACGTCGCTCAGTCCGGCGCAGTCAAACTAGTAGATGATGATAGTCATGGCATGAACCGCGTGGAGGCTGTTTGCGCCAACTGCGGAGGACATCTTGGTCATGTCTTTGATGATGGACCACAGGATAAGACAGGCAAGCGCTACTGCATCAACTCTGTCTGCCTAGACTTCAAGCCTAAAAGTTAGAGAACTCACGGTTGCATCTAAAGATTGAAGAATTCTTCTAGGGTTTGGATATTTTGTTTGTTCATTTCGGTTGATAGCTCCGACCCAACGTAGCGAATATGCCACGGTTCTGCGCGGTAACCGGTAACAGATTCTTTGCCAGCAGTGTAGCGAATAATGAAGCCGTATTTGTAAGCGTTGGCCGCCACCCATTTGCCCTCTTTGGTGTTACCAAAGCAATCCTCAATGCCGCAACCACCACCACCGATGTCTATGGCCCAGCCTGTCTGGTGCTCACTTTTGCCTGGCTGTGCGCTCTGGGTGTCGGCTATGGCTTTGCCGTTTATGGCAACTTCGCGGTTGTATACGCTAACTTGCGCCTCGTATGATCTGTAGCCACTAAGCGGTTTGAGCGTCAGAGCTTCTTTTGTAGCCGCCGCAAACATTACTTGCAATGCGGCCGCGGCTTCTTGCCGTAGTTGTTGGTTACCACCCACACTGACTAGGTTGGTAGGGGCGTAGGTGAGCGGGTTCAAGGGACGGCTTTTATTTACAATGACCCAGATACTTGTTGGGGAGCTGGTGGAGTATCTGGTTTTATCAAACTCCGATTTAGACGTGCCAGTTTTTGCCGAATGTTGGTTAAAAAAACCTCCCGGAGCACTTATTTTCTTTGAAAAAAAGAGCATAGATACAATGGTTAAGCCTGTAATTACAATGATAATGCCCAGGTGCTTTTTCACTGCCTTATTATATTCCAATGATCAATTAGAATATATGCCGAACCCAAGAAAACCGGTCTTTTAAGGTAAAAAAGTTTTCTTGGCGTGAAGCTATATAGCTGATGCAAGGGTAGCTAAGGTATACTACCTGGTAATGACTGAATTTGATAAAAATGCTATCCCAACAAAACTGCTGTGGGTGGATTTAGAGATGACGGGGTTGGATTCAGACAAGGATGTTATTTTGGAAGTGGCCGCCGAAGTTACTGACTTTAATTTCAAAACGCTGGGCAGTTACGAAGCTAGGATTCGTCAAAAGCGAGAAGTCGTAGTAGAACGTATGCAAAAAAACATCTGGTGGCGAGATTACCCAGCCAACCGCGAAGATTTTTTGAACAATCTTGACAAAGCCAAACCACAAAGTGAAGTTGAACAAGAATTGATTGCGTTTGTAGCCAAACATTTTGGCGAGGAACCAGCCATACTGGCAGGCAACTCCATTCATAATGACAGACTTTTTATAAAGCAGTGGCTGCCAGCACTCGATCTAAAATTGCACTACCGAATGCTAGATGTTACCTCATGGAAAATACTCATGCAAGGCAAATACGGAGTTAACTTTGAGAAAAAATAAGTCCACCGCGCCTTTGATGACATTCAAGCGTCTATCGCCGAACTCCAAAGCTACCTCGAACGGTTCAATCAAGACAATGGATCATAAGACAGTAGAAGAGTATGTGCTCAGTATGCCAAATGCATGGCTGGATTATCCTTTTGGCGAGGACGTGGCGGTGTATAAAGTTGGTCCATCTAATGACGCAAAAATGTTCGCTTTGATTGC
>CAYIDS010000032.1:0-6203 GCA_964362185.1 uncultured Saccharimonas sp. (SeqCode) | reverse complement strand
CGCCTGCCCGCCGGTTGAGCCAAAGCCGTTATTGCCCTCTTTAAACCACGTACCTACCAGTTTGCCATCCTGGTCGTAATCTATTTTGCCTTCGCGGGGCTCGGCTTGTCGAGCGTTCAAAGCCAAAAGTTGCGATCTAACTGGTTCCTTGAAATAAGGGAAGGGGTTAACTACGTGAACTTTCCATGGTTCTGCCAGGTAATGTTCTGGAACTATAAATCCAGACAGTATTTTGGTGTAGTCATAGACTGCGAAATCGAGCGTCTGGCCGCCGATCCGCCCGACCACTTCGCCCTCTTTAACTTTAATCTGAACGTTTGCATTTCCGCCATTACGTTTTTTGGCATCAAATTCAACCTTTAGCCTGGGTGACAGGCTGGTAATTAGGTCGTAGTAACTGGCAAAATCACAACTGTACCAAAATTTCATCTGGTACTCGGCTTTTTTAGGGCTGCCATTGTTTGTATCGGTTACGTTCTGGGTTCGTTCGCTGATGTTGGTTATTAGTCCATCGGCCATTGCCCGCACCTCGTAAGTATCACGCGGTGAATTAAAGACAACAGGCGAAAAATACATGTGGTCAATTGGTGTAACGTGGGCGCCAATCATTCCGCCGTAAGGTAGAATTACGCCAACGTCTTTGGGGTCCATTGGGCTAGTCCCAAACTCGATCGGTCCAGACCCGGTGCAGCCTTGATTGTCAATCCGCTCACCCTTGACCAGATTTAAACCTTTGGTCTTAGTGTCATTTTTTATGTTATTGATGATGGTTGCTACGCCGCCTGGCCTTTTCCAAACACGGTAACCGGCAAACCCAACCATGGCAATCACAATCACTAAAACTAAAAGTAATATATGAGCAAAACCGTCAGCTGGCAGCCTCTTTTTATCCATACATCTAGCATATCACGCTAATGCTTTGTATAATAAGCTGGTGGATAGCGAAGAACCTCAAACAGAACAAATACCAGTACAACTACCGCAAACCCCTCAAATTGAGGAAGTAATACCCAGAAAACAAACAAAGAAAATCATTCTCGCAGTTGCGGTGGTAGCCGTAGTCGTAACGGCTACGGCATTGTATGTTTGGCCAGGCATATTGAAGTCTGACAATAAAAAAACGAGCACTCAACAAGCGTCATCGGTTAATATCACGGATGCCAAAGAAGCTACAATTGATGAATTCTATATAGCCAGCGCTTATAATAAATATGTTAAATTTTACTCCGCTAGCAAAGATACAGTTGACGAAGTAAAAATAGCTACAAATCTCGACATAGTTACTGCAGACATATCAATGAATAACTCAATTCAGGTTACGAAGAGTACAAGACGTATATTCTTTTTGGCAGGAGAATTTGAAGGTCAAGGCGAAGGAGGCGAATTCACGACTCACGAGATATTTGAATTAGTCGACGGCAAACCAAAGCAACTTTTTAAATTATTAAAGCCTGAACGTATTACCGACTGGGTTATCGACGAATCAGGAAGCACAATTATCGTTAAGACAACTACGCTTAGCACAGAGAAGAGTGATAACGGATACGACGTTAGAAAAATTGACGTAGCTACTGGCAAGGTGGATAAAATAGCAAAACCAAGTAGCTCTAGCACAGATAATAATACAAAATTGCGCGTTAATAGTGTCGACAAAGTGGTAAATTACTTTACTAGCAAAGGTTCAAAAACCGTTCTGTATACAATTAACTACCAAACAAACAATACTACTTCCAAAGAATTTTTAGCCACTTGTCTTGCGAATAATGCTTTCTGTTCACCAGAATACCCCCAATTTTTATCCCCCGATCATAAACTGCTGGCTTGGGGGTTTATGCAAAATGATAGATTTGGGGTAGAAATCATCCAGCTAGCAACTGGCAATAAACTGGCTTCTTATAGTCTTGATACTAACTTAGTGCAAATAGGCAGTGTTTTTTGGGCAGCCGATAGTAGTAAAATTCTGTTCGACGTTCCCCCTTACAGCGGAGCTGGTCAAGAACAAGTGGGACGCGAGGAACGCCTCATGCAACTTAGTATAGCTAGCAACAAAACTGAGAAACTTTTTGCAAGTGCTTCACCCGGCATTAGTGATATTGAGAAATATAATTCAGCCGCGGTGAGTGCTACTGGTTACTCAAATAGTGGTAAATTTGCTCTTTTTAGAAACAAAAACAAATATCAGCTTTTTGAGCTAGATACTAAGAAAGTTACCAAGTCTTTTGATGGTCCTGGGTCCGATTCAGGAACTTTTGTCGAATGGCTAAGATGAATAAAGGAACGTCCTCTGTAGGGGTTATTTGTGATAGTTTTGGTAGAGTACGTACAATCGAAATGGAACCTAATTTCTGCTGAGATCATCCGGTGGAAACATGTTTTGGTTGAAGACTCTATCGTTTGGTCCAGGACATAGGACTCGAACCGATGTTATACTGCTGATAATGGAAAAAATACTTGTAGGCAGCTTCATACTGGCATGCGTTGGTGTAACCATCGAAGTTTTGCTAACAGCTGCAACTAATTTCTATAAGAAGCGTGACACTCGACTAAAAGGTTATAGCTACGTTTGGATGCTACCCATTTATGGATTAGCCTATCCGTTGTTTGTTTGGCTATGGCCGATGATAAGTGGATGGAATATTGTGGCACGAGGAATTCTATACTTGGTCTTACTCTTTGCCGTCGAGTACCTATCAGGTTGGTTGCTTCGCAAACTTATAGGGAAGTGTCCATGGGAAGAACAATACAAAGGTAAGAAGTGGTCCATAAATAACTTAGTTAGACTTGATTACGCACCTGGGTGGTTTGTAGTAGCGTTACTCTTTGAACGACTTTATTTGTTCATAGACAAAATAAAATAGCCTCCAGACTACAGAGGCTCGAATTGGAACAACATCAGAGCGGAGTTGAGTCGGTGGAAGACGTTATCTAGAGAGGGTAATCTATTGGTTTACTCTACTGTGTAGGAGTGGAACCGTTACTAACTCTCTGCCATATAATCTGCAACAATATTTATTAGCTGTTGTATAGCTTCATTGCAATTTTTAAATATAATGCGGGTGAATATTTGGTCACCAAATTCTCTAATTAATTGACTCAAAAGAGCGTGTATAAAAGATTGAGTTGCACCTGAAACACCCGCAAAATCTAATACTACTTCACCAACAGTGTCTTTATATGCGGGAGTGATTTCTTTCAATCGCAATTCTCTGGCTATATCCTTGTTCTCTGCAAAGTCACCAGCTTTTTCAGCTATTTTAATAGTAACCATAATTAAATAAACCTTGGTTTGTACCTTTCCTCTTTTCTGGCCTTTACTGCACTGTGATACGCTCCTCTAATCAGCGCCAATAAAGCTGCAAATTCCTGAATTTTTTCGACTGAAATATCAATGGCAATTAAAGTTCCTTGAAAAGTTGGCGCACTATTTGATTGTGAATTTCTATCGCGGTCTGGTGATGCACTTAATCTTACAGTTCTTACATCTGGTCGATGCTTAAGTAATTTATAGACACCACTTCCACTGTATGCAATGAAGTAGTTTCGAGTAACAAGAGATATAGATTTAACAAAGAACAAGCCTGCACCAGCATTTTCTGCGGTTCCTCCTTCACGTAAAGTAGTACCTGATACCCCAGGCACTAATGCCCATTTTATCGCGTCTAAGTCTGTTTGTGTTTGCGCTGGCCATATTCTATTCATTGAACTTCTTATACCTATTCCTGTATCACAAATTCCTAGACGAATAATCCCTTGCTCACGTGAATATTGTGCAGCAACTATTGCTCCATCAGGGGCATTTGCATGTTCAAGTACATTTCTCACAAGTTCACCAACAGTATACTTAATGGCATCCGCTTTTTCTGGTTCCAGGTGCAATAATGGAATCATTTCGTGTATGAAATGTGTTTGTTGTTTTGGTGTTTTAATTTGAGTGAGTGGAATATAGCGTCCAGCAGGTTCATGACTTTCTACTTTAAATGGCGAGTCTTTACCTAGAATTTTAAATAGCCCCATTACATCTAAATAGTGGCCAGACCTGGCTGTAATATCATCAAATTTAATATTCTCTGGTTTTACTTTTATACCAAGCGCGGCAATTAGAGTTAGTATTGCTGGATGGGCGCTTATCCACTTATCGTTAGTGGTAATTGATAACTTTTCTGGTTCACTAGTGTCAAATCCTCGCAAAAACACATCAAAGTTTCTCAAGTAATCGTAATTAGACAAGTGGATTTTCATAAGAGTTATTGTACCAGTAGATTACGTATTAAGCAAATCCGTAACCTACTGGCTATTAGGTATGGTGCTTGTTATTTTTATTCCGCCAGTAGATTACGTTTTTGTATTTTACGTAATTTCTGTTTTTGGTTCAGTAGATTACGTATTTGCAGGAAATGTAATATCATCAAATTATATATCTCTTACGCTGCCAAATGGTACACGCTTGATAGTTACATCCTGCACGTTGCTATAACTACTTGTACAACCATGAGCCTAAGTAGCAACCCTTTATTTAAGATAGAGATACAGTGTACAACTTAATTTAGTAATCTATGGATGCCAAGCGATTTTCATACACTCATCCACATCGCTACCTGTGAATCCGTAGTTGCCAGTGCAAATATTCAAGGCGCTTCCGTAGTCTGACGAGGTTTGATTTATGTAGTTAACCTGGTCGTGTGGTGCGACAAGAACCGTAGTCGTTGGAGGACGACCATCACTATAGGTACAAGTTTCTCCAAAACCATTGTACCCTGGGTCATACCCACTGCCAGCTACAAAGAATTTCTTGAAAGGAATGTTCCATGCACTGGAACAACTATTTTCATCAGAGTACTTTCTTAAAGTTTTGTCTTACATTTTCAACAATAGCAGTTATATCACCGACTGCTTTGAATAGCGTGTAAGAAGTTTCTTGATAAGGGTTTGAGTGAATATGGTATTGGCCTTTGGGCATGCTGAGAACAGAGCCAACTTCAAGTATGTGGTCTGTAGAGCTATCATTCTCGTCAAAAACTTTCATGAGGCATTTGCCAGATACTTGGACAAGGTTTTCGACAGCTAATGGACGATTGTGTTTGGCTAGTTCTTTGCCTGCTGGGATCATCATGACACCTGTTGTGAAATTAGTATCTGAGTGACTGAAGTAGAAGCGTACGCCAGTCGCCGGATCTTCCCAGACTTCAAAAGGATTCATACTTCTAGCTCCTTTTGGTAAAGTGCTACTCTATACATATCCTTATCTGGATTTCGGCGGCCTGCTGAGAGTGGTCTATCGTAGCGTCTAATCTCACCAAATCCAAGACGTTCGTAATATTCACATAGGGGTCGATTGTCGTACGGACAGTCAAGTCGTAGTCTTGTTTTACCTGTAGCTCGTGCATAGTCTTCTGCAAGTTCCATGACCTTGTTACCAACACCTTGACCACGGGAAGCATTACTCACACAAAGCTTATGAACATATACTGCTGAATCGTCTCCACCTTCACCATCGCCCCACATTCGTTCGTCATTCTTAGTGAGTAGTACTGAGGCAACCGTAGCACCTTCTATTTTGGAGACAAACATGTTACCAGTTTGGACCATTCCGGCCACTTCTTCATCAGTAAAAGGTGTTTCTCCCCAAAGGTCGTCGCCTCGGCTCATTTTATAGTCCGATGCTTCTTGTAGTATTACCCTAATTGTAGCTACATCATCCAAAGTTGCCGGTGATAGTTCGCCAGTAGTTGGTCGAGTTGCTTCATGCGATGTTGACATGCCGTCGTTCATATATTTTCTACCAAAAATTCATTCATGGTTTGATTAACTTCTTCAATAATTTCAGGGTGCAGTCGGTAGTCGTGCTCAGTGTTGAGTTCGTGAATCATTTTTGGCTCAGCAGCAACATCATACATATGCCTCACAATCTCAGCCGTAGATAATTCATCTTTGCTGCCATAGAAAAATAACTTTGGCTTTGTGCAGGTTTTTAAACCCTCTAGCGCATTATATTTTTCACTATCCTCGAAGTAGTGATATGGCAGGTCAAAACGTTTCTGCTCTTTGGTTCTGGTTGTACCTGGTGGTAGGTCACGATATGAAACCCTGATTTCACCTGGAACTGGTGCATCTACATCTATAGGACCGCCGTAGGACGAATTGACTGATATCATGTGCGTAACGTGTGAATTCTTTGGCCCAGCTAGCATAGCGACAGTACCACC
>CAYIDS010000031.1:0-6217 GCA_964362185.1 uncultured Saccharimonas sp. (SeqCode) | reverse complement strand
AAATGGCATCAATATCCACCTCAATTCCTTTGGATTCCTTTATAAAAATTAATGCATCCTTTATTATCGATAGGGTTTTAAGCCCTAAAAAGTCCATCTTTAGAAGTCCAATATCCTCAACCTGCCTTCGCCCTCTGCGTAATGTTCGCCGCCAGCGAAGTCTAGTTGTTCGGTTAATCATGAAGCCTCCAAGACTTACGCAACAATACCGAGTAGTAGTGACGCCGCAAACACAAACGCCACAATAATAGTCAGCTGATGAATAGTCTTATCCGAGCCACGACGAACCGTGTTTACTTCTGCTCCACCACCGAGCCCCGCTCCTAGACTGGCACCGCGCGTCTGAATCATAATCAGTAGTGTTAAAATCAGCATCGAACCGATTGTTATATAACCATAAATTGACATTTTATCCTCCAACTCACTTTTCTTCTAAGATAGTAGTCACTAAGTAGTTTACCAAGCCAATCACCATACCAGCAAGCATAGCCGCCACAAAGTTTGTAACGTGCAGTGGTCCATACAGCTTGCTCACTAGTATAACCATCAAACCATTGATAACGATCATAAACAACCCCAGGCTAAAAAGAATCGCCGGCAGAGACAGAATGACGACCACTGGCTTTATGATAATGTTTATAATGGCTAGAATGAGCCCCGCCGTAATGATTACGCCAACTCGACTATCATAATTGACACGTCCGCCAAGTATGCTCGCCGCCACCCATAGCCCAAGGCTACAGACAAACCAACGAACTAGAAACCGATTGAAAGGTCTTTTCATAAGCGTTTTAGACTTCCTTTATTGTAAGCGACTTCAGACTCCTAGACAAGCCAGCTGAAAGCACGAGGTTGCCCGTATCTGTTATCAATACGTCTTCTTCGATCCGAATCGCTATACCCTCTTTGGGTATGTAAATACCCGGCTCTACGGTCACAACTGAATTTGGTGGCAGAGGCTGCTGGTAATCAGCCAGGTCATGAGCGTCCAGACCCAAATGGTGGGTAGTGGCGTGCGGAAAGTACTTCCTAACCGAGTCGTGATCTATCGATTTGATTAAGCCGAGCTCACGTAACTTTTCGCCCATAAATTTCTCTACTTCTATTTCATAGTTTTTGATAACTACGCCTGGCTTTAGCAAACCAAGCGCGTAATCTTTTACTTCCAAAACCGCTTGGTATATTCGGTTGGCTCGCCGAGTTGGCTTGCCTAAGTAAAATGTTCTGGATACGTCAGCCGCGTAATGATCTACCTGTGCGCCTATGTCAAACAAGACAACCCCACCGCCTTTGATAGGCTGGTTGTCCGGCAAGTGATGAATCACGCAGGCGTTGCTACCAATCGCTACAATGCTGTCAAAGGCTTGCCCGGACGCGCCTTGAGTATGAAAAGACTGGCTAATAGCCGCGGCAATATCGGCTTCGCTTTTAAAGCTATGCCAGTTTTTGCTGGTAATACGTTGCAAAGTTTTGGTGGTAATATCAATTGCTGAGCGAATAGCCTCTATTTCTACGTCTTGCTTCCTGGTACGCATGGTAGTTAAATGCTGCTTCAAATCCAACAGCTCAAGCTTTTGATTGTACTCCTTCATCATTTTGACTAGATGGGCTTTTGACGGGTTAGTATAAAACCCGTGCGAGTCAATATATTCGGGTGGTGGTGCCAATGTTGCCACATGTTTGGCCTTGCGTAGACGGTTGGACAGCATTTTCCAGCCTGTTTTGTGATCGTATATCGTCTTTATGCCAGAAAGCGTACTCAGTCTATCAACCTCAACTTTGCCATCAAACTTATCTCGCCAATCGGCTCGATTGGGTAAAATTAAATACTCTTTGGACCATTCCATGACCAACACTACATCTGGTTCATCAAGACCCGTTAAATACCAAAAATTACTGTCCTGACGAAAAGGAAATGTTAGATCGGCGCTACTTTGCAGTAGACCATTCGCCGTTAAGACGATTGGTGCCTTGCCAGTAAATAGCCTTTGCAACTGTTCGCGGTTGCCCTTAAAGAACTCCGCATCAAAGCGTCCCATAATCGGTTAACAGTATACCAGTTTTAATTTAGTTCTTGGCGGAACGCCTCGTACCACCACTTGTAACCGCGATCGTTGGGGTGAAATACATCGGCGGCATTGTTCAACCAGCTACTGTTGCTTTTGGTAACCTCATACAAAGGCACAATATGCATATTGCGAGCTTTTATTAGACGGTCAATAATCTGGTTTGCTTTTACAACCGAACGTTCACGACTTCGAAAAATTCCTTTGCCAAAATATGGCACGTTGGAAACTAAGGCATTTGACGGTAGCAGACCAAGCATCCTGTCAAACTCTTTTTCAAAACGGTCGGGCTGAAAGTTTGCCATATCATTGGCTCCAACTTCTACCGTTACGATCGAACTGTCTGGCAAGTTCAGCAAATTTAGTTTTTGAATTTGATCTCGTATCACATCCGCAACCTTCGCTCCGTTCACACTCAAGTTAATGACATGTACTGGCTTACCAGTTTTTTGGGCAATTTCGGCCGCTACCTGCCCCACATAGCCTTTTTCAGGGCGACTAGCGCCAATGCCTTGCGCGGCAGAATCACCCAGTGCAACATACCAAATTGCATCCTTAGGTACATCTTCTGTCGCCAAATTCTGCCAATAAGTCTTATATGCACTGATCTGCCGTCTTAAAATCAACAATCTAAACGCCTGAATCAAAATTAAAGCAACGGTAACAATCAAAACTATTGTCATGTATTTCTTCATTATACCTGTAATAGTTTATCCACAAGCAGTTTTAGAGTTTAGTTGATTGTATCCGTCGGGTAGCAATAATCATACAACTCGTTTTGATTTGCGGGGGTGAATGAAAAGCTGTTTTTAGCGTTGGCAGCAGAACTTTCCCTTGCCCAAGTTCCAGTAATTTTTTTGGTGCAGGTGTAATCAATGTCTTTATAAGTAAATTCTGTCTCATAGCTATAATCAGAACTAGTGGGATCTTTAATTTGGACAGCTGGACTTGGGTCTGTGTTAACATTTTTGATATTGCTTGCCGCCTTATTTCCTATCAAAGCAAAAAGCAGACTTCCTAGTAACTGAACACCCAAAAAACCAACCAAGATTATGATTAATATACTCGGGCCTCTTTTGGGTTGACTAGTTTGGCTAGCCCCTAACGGGGGACTGGTGGCCTCAGGGACATTAGCGAATAGTGCTGAGTTTACTTGCGGGTGTTTTTGTAAATATAGTTTATTGAGAATTATTGCGACAAGAGTCAATATGGCATCAACTATGCCGAAGGCAGCAAGTATACGATAGTAGAAGTCACCGAGCAACGATGCGTCCGAAGAATAGATGACTGGCAATATAAGTAGCACGACAATTACCATAAAAAGATAATTACTGTGAACGATTTTATCCATCGTCTTGTCGTTGCCTACTATTTGGTTCAATATTTCTCCATGCAATATGGCGAACAACAGAACAAAATATGTCGCATATAGCTTTACTACAAGACTGCTGCTAATTATCGCCCATGTACCGAATATAGAAGTAATGAAACTAAGAATAATCAATACGAATGTTGCGTTGTGGAAAAAAGTCAGATCGTTTACAGAAGTCTTTTTCTCGCTTATATCTATATACCCAAAACTAACTAACGCATGTAAAGCAATTAGCAAAATCGTGAATAAAGACTTGGCAAAGACTTCGTTGAATTGCCCGGTAAGAACCGTAACGACTGCCAGCATGCCAGCGGCAACAAGACAACCGATCATTATTCGTAAAAAAATGCTTTTAAATTTTGCTAAGTTCATTCTTTCCCCCTCAAGTTATTAACCTCAACCTCAATATACACTCGTTGCCTAATTATGGACAAGCAAGAAAATAATGGTTGGGAGGACGTTTCTCATTAGTGATAGTTTTTACTTTGGCATGAGACGCGTTTGAGAAGCACTACCGTGCGGCTAGGTTGATGATTATCTTTTTGGCCATAGCTGGGCTGACTTGTTTCATCAAGTCGGTTTCGGTGGCTTGCATGACACCACGCGCGGAGCCAAACTGTTTGATGAGTTTCTTTTTGGTGACTGGACCGATGCCCGGTATGTCATCTAGTGCACTGTGTGTTTGGCGTTTAGTTTTGAGCATACTGTGGTAACTAACAGCAAAGCGATGTGATTCGTCACGAATACGCTGCAAAAGTTTGATGAGGTTTGTGTCGTGAGGTAAATTAACCAAAATATAATCGTCTGACTCCGTAATAAATCCTCCCAACTTCTGTACACTTGCTGTGTTCAGCTCTACGTTACTCGAATTCTGCTTTCTGGTTTCTGATTTCTGGTTTTTTTCTTCGGACTTCAGACTTCGAGCTTCAGGTTTTTTTATAACAATCTGTTCCTCTCGCTTAGCTAGGCCAATGAATGGAATATTGGTCTGCCCTGCTTCGTCCCTTGCCCGAATAGCGGCATCGAGCTGGCCCTTTCCACCATCGATTAAAAAAACATCTCCCTTGCCCCAGGCTTTGATATTTTTTTCTGACAACCGACGTTTAATGGTTTCGTGCATGTTATAAAAATCATTGTTATGATCCTTTTTGGTTTTGAACTTTCGATACTCGGTTTTGTCACTGGCACCATTTGTAAAAACCACCACACTGGCAACAACGTCAGTGCCTGACATGTGACTAATATCATAACCCTCAATTCGCTTGGGAAAAGATTTGAGCCCAAGCAGGTCGACCAGTTCTGCTAGAGCGTGGTCTTTGCTGATGTCCAAAAACTCTTTGTCACTGAAGACTACTTGTTTGGTCAAATTTTTCAATGCAAAAAGCTGATTGCGAGCATTTGCCGCAGTCTCAAATTCTTTAGCTTTAGCGAACTTTTTCATATCTTTTTCAAGTTCTTTAATAATCTTGGTGCGGTTACCCTCGATATAGCTCATAAGTTTACGCAGATTGGCTCGATAATCCTCTAGCGACGTCTTGCTTTCCTCCAGTCCTGGATCCAAACCCAAATGGTAGTGCAGGCTGACTCGTTTGGCACCGGGCATTTTACGAGTAGCAAACGGGAAAATTCGGCGTAACAATTTCAAAGCCTGACGAACGCTTAAAGTGCTCAGGTACGGCCCAAAATATTTCGCCCCATCATCCAGCGGTCTACGTGTTGTGCCAACCGTCGGGTAGTCACTGTCGTAATCTATACGGATATAGACCATGGACTTATCATCACGGAGCAGAATGTTGTAGCGCGGCATATAGCGCCGAACCATTTCAGCTTCTAGAAATAGGGCATCCAACTCGGCGTCGACTTCTACCCAATCGGTATCAGCAATCTCTGCCACCAAGGCAGCTGTTTTGGGATCTGAGTTTCTTGACCTGAGCGCAGTCGAAGGTTGAAAGTACTGACGCACACGATTACTCAGCACTGCCGCTTTGCCAACATAAATAATCTCCCCAGATTTATCTTTGTGAAAATAAACTCCGGGGGTTTTAGGAAGTGACTTTAGTTTTGTTTCTAGTTGCTTGTTCACAAGCATAGTATAGCCTTTCGTACGCTGTTCAGAGGAAAAATGAGAACACGAATTACTAAAGGGGACGGTGGGGATGGCAGATGAGCGCCAGCAAGTACCGAAGTACGTACTGACAGCCAAATGCCACCCCCCAAGACCTTCTACGCCGACTGTTTTTTTGTGCGAAACTTCGGTTTCGGGACGAGCGGAGCGGTGTACGCGCCGAACATCCAGAGACCTAGCTCCAACACCACAGTTGCGCCTGCGATCTTCCAACCTTCCCGTTGATGGATGTAGAGTGCCGGAGCACCCATACCCACCACGAAGAATGTCAGTAGACCCGCGGGGCCTGCCAGTTGGCGTACGAACTTCGGAATGAAGTCCATTTGTGTCTCCTCTCGTTATACTGCTTGCGCAGCTGGTTAGAAAGTTTTGGGATACTCCGCCCATAACCTCTACCCGAGAGAAATTAGATCTTTGCCTGGAGAATTCGTGTTCTCTGAACAGATTGCGAAAGTACATACCAAAATGTTGGCAAGAGCACTATTTTAACACTTTATGTCCTATTTTGTCAACCCTGTAGTGAGCTTTCGAGACCTTCTCGGTCAAGTAGCCGAGAAGCTTACCACTACTAAGTGGTCAACTCGAAAGTCTACTACGGGGTCAAGACTGCTTTTGCTTTGACGTGGTTGGGGCAAAACTGGGTTTTCTGGGCAC
>CAYIDS010000030.1:0-6252 GCA_964362185.1 uncultured Saccharimonas sp. (SeqCode) | reverse complement strand
CTATCATCTTGTGCATAAAACTGGTCAGTTCAGGGTCAAGCTTGCACTCTAACTCGTCTTGGAATACCTCTATGTAGCCGCGCAACATGGTCAGTGGCGTACGTAGTTCGTGTACGGCAAGAGCGATAAAGCTGATGTCGTCGTCATCTTGGTTATACTGCAGTGTGCGGTCAAACATCGTTACGATAAACTCGGCGCCACTAGGATTGTCACGGTTGTAGTACGCCGCGATATCACACTGGCGTAGCTGTGTATTTGGTTGGCGAACGTGGACTCGTTGCCAGTAGGCTGTGTCGGTGACTTTGTTTTTTGGGCAGTCGAGTATCCACTTTTCTAGGGTATCGGTACTCCTAAACTCCAGGTTGATATGATCATAAAGCGGCTTACCAAAAAGCTGTGAACTGCTTAGGTGGCAGTACGCCAGCCCAGCATTGCTAGCATTGACCACCAACTGCTGCTTATTAAAGACGAACATTGGCAACGGCAAGTTACTAACTATGTTGGCGGATTGGACAAGAGCTTTTCTATGGTCGGCCAAGGCTGTGCCATCTTGCTGGTTGGCGTACTGGTAGACCTGTACGGCAAGTTGTGATACCAGTTCTTGACCAATGCGGAGCTTGGTCACGTCTGGTGCCGCGGGCGTTCCCTCACCTGACGAAACGTGCAAGATGGCTTGGGCGAGCATTCGCAGTGGCTTAATCACAGCCTCGCTACTCAGCCGAGCTAGTACTAGGTCGACAACAACAACCGCCCCAAAAGCAATTCCGGCTGTAAGCAGTGCGCCGATGTTGGTGAAAGTCTGGATCAAAAGGCTGGCGACTATTGCCACGCACGAACTGCCCAAAAGAAACATCAGCAGTAAGTGAGTGATTTGCTTTTTCGCGATATCTACTTGGTCCATGCCCACCTCGCTTGACTTTATGGCTCCCTGCTTACGTCCGTGGCTTGATCAACCAGCGAAATCCAGGTTTGCCCAGGGTTCATGGCGATTGCCGCCCCAGCACTATCGGTAAAAGTGATTTGCGCTTTAGGATCGGTTTTAGACCAAGTGCCCTCAAGGCTGGTACCATCTTGAAAGACGTAAGCCTTGCCGGTGCCTATATCTTGATAAGTACTGTGTACCCCATCGTTGGCAATTCCCTTCTGTACCACGATAGCAACTACAACTTTTGGACTGATCTGAGCGCCACTTTTTTCGTCAGCGTGTGGCTTGCCGGCCTGGCTCCTTTTGTAGCTGTTAGTCGCTACGTCATAGTCATAGTGCGGGTTATAGAGAAAGCTTGATATGTTGAAATCAATCGTCTTGGCGGTTGGCGTGGCGCTGGGTTGTTCGGTTTTTCTGGGGAAACCGACGTAGCTGCTGGTAAAACCTTTTTTGTTTTGAAGATCTAGCAAACTTGCCACGCTAGTGTAGACATTATGTGGGGCATAGCGACTGCTGACTCGTTGGTAAGCACCGCTATTGAAGAACTGGTCCAGGTCTTTGATGGTCTGACTTTTTATTTGTGCCAAGGCGGCAGGGCTGCCACCGATGTGGGCTACAGCGGCGTCAAAACCTTGTAAATAGTCCAGATAATAGGGTCGAACGGAACGGACTGGTCCGACATAGTCAGGTAGACGATCATGTTGGAAAAGGCTTAAAAATCTGGTGATACCTCCCTCGGCGATAGCCTCAAACACTACGCCGGCATCATTTAGTCCTGCCTGTGGTCGAGCTTCCGGGCTGTTTTCTATAATGACGCCCACGACTGGCAGTTTGTTGATGGCTAGCGGTACTGTTAAGCCGCTGAGCGTGGCTGGCTCGGTGGTCGGTTTTGGAGGTTCGGGCTTTGGCTCTTCTTTTTTGATCACGACTACGGGCTTTTTATGAAGGGCAAAGTATGCCCCTACTCCACCGCCAACTAGCAAGATGGCAACGACCGCGATGATAATCGATTGCTTTTTGGAAAAGTTGTACCAGTGCTTCTTTTGTGGCAGTTTGAGTTTTGCTTGGAGCGGCGCGCCATTTGGCTGGCGTGTCTCAAGCTTGTCCTCGTTTTGAGCTACTTCTTCAGGCGGTACAAAGTCGGTTTTGCGGTTTGTGGTTGGTTTTTGGGTGCCCGGGCTAGCTTTTTTTACCGATTTTTTAGAAACCGGCACAATATCATCTTTCATATAGATGATATTGTAGCAAAACGCTAGTGTTTGTCCCAATCATGTCTTTCGTTTCGCCTCTTTAGAGCTAATTAACAGTTGGATATTAATTAGCTCTGTGAGGCTCATCAGCACAGCATATTATCTGTGGACGAAATTGCGAGGGGCGTGGCGGACTGGAGGAGAGATTGGGCGCGTGAACGCGACCGATCAGACCTCCCAGTCCGCCATTGCCACCTCTGACACTCTCTGAACTAATTCAGCTCAGGTCAAAGCCAGTGTCTTGGCTTGGCAAGGTGTAAGTCCTCACGGACTGACATTGATGACTTCGGTGTGCCCGCTGTTACTGCTGGTGCCAATACTGGCGCCAGCGATGACAAACAGGGCGAGCACTACGGCTGCGGTGACCAGGGCCTTGGCAGTCGTTTTCTGGTGGTTGAACCAGCAGATTACGGCTGACATCAGCAGTCCGATGAATAGTGCAACAATTAGCACAATACACTTCCTCTCAGGTGCCTTGATATTCGCGTGCTTGAACTTGACCTCAGCTGAACAGGATCGAGATCCCATTAGTCCATGGTGTGCCACAGCGTGTAGGTACCGTTGTAGTGACCCATGAAAGCGACATCGCCAAACTTCTGGTCGATGCAGCCTAGCTTGGTGATGCATCGGTTGAACTGAGGAAATGCCTGAACAATGTAGCCACCGAGGTAGTGACCGTTGTAGCTGTAGTAGTGCTTGTTCAGTGGTTGCCACTGTCCCTCATACGCCCAGCCGAAAGTCGCACCGTACGTGGTGACATCGGGCTTGAGCGAGTGCGTCTGGTAGTACACTCGGTTGTTGTCGTAGCACCAAGATAGGGTGGTCGTGAAGCTGAACAGTGTCCCGAATATACCCCTGACCTTGACTGAACTTGTTCCTTTCAGACAGGGCATTGTGGTGTAGGAGCCAAACGAAGTGGCTATTGACCTCAGGCTCATGGTGGGGTTAACCGATGTTGGTTCGTACTCAACGCTGACAACCTGGCTGGCTGTCTGGACGAAGTCCAAATCACGAACAAGTGTGGTGATCTGGGCATCGGTGATGCCGGGAAACGCCTTCCGCAGGATAGGCTTGGCGGCCGTTTCCTGGGTTGGGGTGAGTGGGTTGGTAGTTGCGGCCTGGGCGGGTATGCTCACAGCCGTCATGGAAATGATTAGACACGCCACCAGGGCGAGCATAATCTTACTCAAGTACTTCACTTCTAACCTCCGTGTTGTCTTGTGCGTGGGAATACATCCTTGCAATATCACGCATTTCGCACTTTCGATTTCGACCCCAGACAGTCCAGTTGTAAGCAATCTTAGTATTTTTCTGCTGTCAATGAAGTGATAGCTTCATTTCCATCAGATAAAACACTAATCTTACTCACACCTGGAACTTCTGGATCTGAAAGCAAAGTACGAAATGTGTGAATATGTGAAAGTTCGTAGGTCTCCCGGGTGGAGGCCTAAGTCATGTAGGGGCTGGCGTAAGTTAGCACAACTTTCGTGGCTTCATGCCAATCGGTTCTTGTCAACTACGTCATCTCTACATGAACCAGTGCCGCCACTTATTGGTGGCAAAAGTTCAGGTAGCGAGCTTATAAAATAAAAAAGAGCCCAACTAGAAGGTTTTTCTAGTCGGACCCTTGCCTCGTCTACGGAGGTAAAGATCTCGGCTGTTCGGTTTCGCTATTGACTCCATGCCACCCAAGCGACCAAATACAGGTGTGCATTTCAACGTCCCAACCTAGTTGTAGCGATTATTCTATACCTAATTGCACATTTGTCAATACTATTTTTTGGCACTTTATTTTGCTTGTGGTTGCTATTTCAAGGGAGTTATAGTATAATAATTTTCATGGTTTTCAAAAAACGTGTTAGCGACAACACCTTGCCAAAAGGTGACGTATTACTGCTACAGGTGCCACGGGCAAACGAGAAAAAAGAACTGGCTGCCGAGCAGTTGTTCGCCAGTTTGCATGGGCTACTGATGGGTACCGACAAACAGCGCTTCAAACCCCTACACCGCGAACGGGTCAGCTTTGAGATTGCCGTACAGCACAAACGGATTGGTTTTTACGTTTGGGTGCCTGATCATCTAAAAAGCTTCGTAGAAGAACAAATCTATGCCCAGTACCCGACCGTTCACATCTCGGAAGTACCAGATTATACCTTTGCCGAGACCAGCCCTACCGCTCAACTGAGTGCTGAGCTCAAGTTCACCGCCCACGAGGCGCTACCAATCAAAACCTTCCCTAGCTTTGAAGTCGATCCATTGGCAGCTATAACCGCCGCCCTAGCCCAGTTTGAAGAAAATGAAGAAGCTTGGTTGCAGTTCATCATTCGCCCAGCCCAAGAGGGCTGGTACAAAAAGAGTGAACGCTACGCCCTAAGCATACGGGGAGGCAAAAACTCGACAAAGGGAATACTAGGGGCACTCTGGGCTCCACCAGAGGTAAAGACCGAAACGCCAAAGCTGGCTGAACATGAATCGGCACGCGCCACTGCGGCCGAGAGCAAGAGCCACAAACTAGCCTATGAAACGACTTTACGGATAGTCTATCGTGGCCAGACCTCAGCAGACCAGGCCCGTATGCGTATCCAAGCCATCACGGCTACCTTCAAACAGTTCAACACGACCTACCTCAACGGTTTTGCCCACAAAATCTTGGGTGAAAGCCAGCAGTATGTCGATAATTATCGTAGTCGTAGCATGGTACGCAGTGGTTTTGTTTGCAATATAGAAGAAGTAGCGAGTTTATATCACCTGCCCCACACCAATGTCGAGACTCCGAATATTTTGTGGGCGAATGCCCAGACAGCCGAGCCGCCAGCCAATCTGCCGCTAGTCAGTGAAAGCACTCGTGACAACGTTAGCCCAATGGCTGTAACCAACTTTCGTGGTCACAACACTATGTTTGGTATCCCCAGAGAAGATCGTGGCCGACACCTTTATATCATTGGACAAACTGGCGTTGGTAAATCTGGGTTGCTAGAACTGCTGACCATTTCTGATATTCACAGTCCCTACGGTTTTGCCGTTATTGACCCACACGGCGATTACGCCATGAACATCATGCGTCGCATCCCAAAGGAGCGTGCTCAGGACGTTATTTATTTCAATCCTGCCGACACCGATTTTCCAATTGCCTTCAACCCGATGGAAGTGCTGGACGAAAAACTAAAGAGCCACACCTGCTCAGAGCTGATTGGTGTTTTGAAAAGGATGTTTGAGTCTTGGGGTCCGCGGCTGGAATACATTCTGCGCTATAGCATTTTGGCATTACTGGACTATCCCGACGCGACCATGCTGGACATAACTCGTCTACTGACAGAAAAGAAGTTTCGCACCGAGGTACTGGTTCATGTCAAAGACCCGGTCGTTAAAAATTTCTGGCAGATAGAGTTTGCCAGTTGGAATGACAAATTTGCGGCTGAGGCGGTGGCACCGGTGCTAAACAAGGTGGGTGCCTTTACGGCAAACCCAATGGTGAGGAATATTATCGGTCAGCCAAAGAGTAGTTTTAACATTCGTCAGATTATGGATGAGCGCAAAATTCTGATTGTTAATTTATCCCGTGGGTTGATTGGTGAGGATAATGCCGCTCTGCTGGGGGCACTACTGGTTACCAAAATTCAGCTTGGCGCAATGAGCCGAGCCGATATTGACATCACCGAGCGGGCCCCATTTTATCTATATGTCGACGAATTCCAGAACTTTGCGACTGACTCGTTTGCCACTATTTTATCGGAAGCGCGAAAGTACGGGTTGAACCTGACCGTTGCCAATCAATACATTGCCCAGATGCCGCAGACGGTCAAAGACGCCGTGTTTGGTAACGTTGGCTCGATTATCGCTTTTCGTACCAGTGCCGACGATGCTCGCACCATGCTTCGTTACTTTGAACCAAAGTTCACGGATTATGACTTAGTCCACATGCACAATCGGCATATTGTGCTGTCTATGACTATTGAAGGTGAGAAAGTCCAGCCCTTTTCGGCGACAACACTTAATCTGCCTGACGCGCCAGAGGACCACAGCACAATTATTATCGACCATAGCCGTCAGCTGTATGCTACCAATCGTGATCAAATT